>JAAYPI010000071.1 GCA_012519885.1 Bacteroidales bacterium | reverse complement strand
ATGCCTGCGGTAATGTGGGAACAGAAACGCAAACAATAACAATTGACGATACCCAAGCTCCTGTTTTTGCAGCTGCTCCTGCTGATGTTACCGTAGAATGTGTAGGAGATGTACCAGCAATGACAAACCTAGCTTGGACAGACAACTGCGATGGTGCAGGCAATGTAGCTGGTACAGATGGTGCATTAGTTGGCGGAACTTGTGGTGGAACAATAACCAGAACTTGGACTGCTACTGATGTATGTGGAAATTCATCCACTTCATCGCAAATAATTACGGTAAATGATAATGTTGCTCCTGTTATTACATGTCCAACCGATCAAACATTCTGTAGTGTGCCTGCTGGAACATATACCATCCCTCAAATTACAGCAACTGATAATTGCGGAGGGACAATCAATTATAGCTATAACATAACTGGTGCAACCACCAGAAGCGGAAGTGGACAAAATGCCAGTGGTAGTTTTACTATTGGAACTTCTACTATCGAGTGGACTGTTACCGATGCTTGTGGAAACACTAGTAATTGTTATACGCAAGTGGTGATTGATGAAAAACCTACTATATCCTTGGTAAGTCGTACCTGTGCAAGTGATTTACTTAGCTATGATGTTGAGTTTTCTTCTACAGCTGGTGTGATTACCACAACGGCTGGTTCTATTGTTGGTAATACGATTGTTGGTATTACATCAGGAACAGATATTACGATTACTGCAAACAATAATGGTTGTATTTCTACATTAATTGTAAATGCTCCAGATTGTTCTTGTTCGCCAATTGATGTTGCCCAAAACCCTGTCAATCAAACTATTTGTGAAGGTGTGGCTACGCCTGCTTTACAAGTAGATGCTCCTGCGGCAGGATTCCAAATCAATTGGTACGATGTGCCTGTGGGTGGAGTTGCTGTAGTAAGCAATACTGAAACCTACACTCCTACGGTTACGGATCCTAATGTCTATACTTATTATGTTGAAGTTGAAGAAATTGCTACTTCTTGTGTGAGTAGTAGAATTCCTGTAACGCTGACTATTAATGCTAGTATTACACCAACGTTTGATGCTGTGGGTGCGTTTTGTATTGGAGCAACAATTCCTGATTTACCAACTACCTCCAACAACGGCATTACAGGTTCGTGGTCGCCTGCTATAGACAATACGCAAACAACTACTTATACATTTACGCCTGATGCAGGGCAATGTGCTGAAGAAACAAGCTTGGAAATTGTAGTCGATGCTAGTATTACACCAACATTTGATGCTGTAGGTCCATTTTGTATTGGAGCAACAATTCCTGATTTACCAACAACCTCCAACAACGGCATTACAGGTTCGTGGTCGCCTGCTATAGACAATACGCAAACAATTACTTATACCTTTAAACCTGATGCAGGGCAATGTGCTCAAGAAATAACCTTGGATATTGTAGTCGATGCTAGTATTACACCAACCTTTGATGCTGTGGGTGCGTTTTGTATTGGAGCAACAATTACTGATTTACCAACTACCTCCAACAACAACATTACAGGTTCGTGGTCGCCTGCTATAGACAATACGCAAACAATTACTTATACCTTTAAACCTGATGCAGGGCAATGTGCTCAAGAAATAACCTTGGAGATTGTAGTCGATGCTAGTATTACACCAACGTTTGATGCTGTAGGCCCATTTTGTATTGGAGCAACAATTCCTGATTTACCAACAACCTCCAACAACGGCATTACAGGTTCGTGGTCGCCTGCTATAGACAATACGCAAACAATTACTTATACATTTACCCCTGATGAAGGGCAATGTGCTGAAGAAATAAGCTTGGAGATTGTAGTAAATGAGAAACCAACCCTTACTCTTTTTGCTAATAGAACAGAGATAACTTGCAAAGAACCAACAGCAACTATTACCGCCAATGCAAGCGGTGGGGCTATTCCGTATAGATATAGAATAAATAATGCTGATTGGTCTGTAAATAATAACTTTTCAATTGAAACTGGAGGAGTTGTTGATATTACTATGGAAGATAATAATCAATGTACAGCCAATGCTCAAATTACAATTTCTGAGAATAAACCTTCACCTATAGTTACTGTTAAAACAATTCCAGCAGTATGTTACCCCGCAACTATAGATTTAGCCAATGCAATTGTTACAAGCAATGCTAGCATTAATAAGTACTTCTCTACTAGCAATTTGTCTGCTGAACTAAGTTCTACAATAGTGCAAGGCGTAACCAATAAAACATTCTACGTGGCAGGATTTGATATGCAAACAGGCTGTATGGGCAATGCTACAGCTATTCCTGTTCAAATAAACGAACTAAATGTGCAGCATATTGGCGACACAATTGTTTGTGAGAATAACACAGTTAGATTATGGGCAAGAGGTATGGGCGAACAAGCAACTCAATACAAATATGATTTTTATCGTACAGGCAATAATCCTAGCTATGCTGTAGCCAACAACACCCAAAACAGGTATATTGAAAGTATTACAACTACAAAAGGGAGTATTCTTTATAATATAGGGGTACAAAATGGAGCATGTACATACACTCAATCGGTTAATGTTACGACCATACCCTCTCCTGTCATACAAGTAGAAGAATCTTCAGAGGGAGTGAAAACAATAGTAGAAAATGAAACTCATCCTCCGTATCTATATCGTTATGATAATGGAAATTGGCAAACATCACCTTGGTTTCATTTACATGAAAAAGGGACATACACGGTTACTGTAGCCAATGCTCGTGGCTGCGAAACAACGGTTCCGTTTATCGTAAATAGAGCTTTAGACATCATTCCTGCTTTATTCTTTTCTCCAAATAATGATGGGGTAAACGATACATGGGAAATAGAAAATATTGGTCATTACCCACACGCCATTATTGAAATTTACGACCGATTTAGCAAACACCTTATCACATATAAAGGGAATGAAACTGGTTGGGATGGGATGTATTTAGGTTATCCAATGCCAATGACAGATTATTGGTATATTATTACCATACCCGAGTTGGGCAAACCCCGCACTGGTCACTTTACGTTAAAAAGATAAATAAATAAACAAAGAAAGCAGGTAAAATAACCTGCTTTCTTTGTATAAAACCATATTTGTATTATTGTTTCTTTTTCTCTTCCATCAAGGCATCAATCACTGCTACTGCTGTTACATTAACGATATCTCTTACCGAACTTTCAATATCCAAAATATGAATAGGTTTTTTAAGCCCCATTTGAATAGGACCAATACTGTCAGCCATACCCATTTCGAGCAATAACTTGTATGCACTGTTTGACGAACTTAAACTTGGAAAAATCAAGGTATTTACTTTTTTCCCAGTCAGTTTTGAGAAAGGATATTTTTTATCGCGTAATTCTGTATTTAAGGCAAAGTTCACTTGCATTTCGCCATCAATAACTATTTCAGGATGTTCATTGTGAATTTCCTGTACTACTTTATTGATTGCAGCTGGACTTCCTGTTGGTTCTGCTCCAAAGTTAGCATACGAAACCATTGCCATGACAGGATCGTATCCAAATAGTTGAACTGAACTGTGTGTTAGTTTTACAATATCTTTTAATGTTTCATGCGTTGGATTGCGATTAATGAGTGTATCTGCAAAAAAATAAATCCCCTTTTTTGTGTTCAAAATATGCATAGCCCCAATATGATTTAATCCTTCGCGAAAACCGATCACATCTTTAGCTACTTGAATAGTATCCGCATACTTTGAATATACGCCTGTAATCAAAGCATCAGCCTGACCCATCTCAACCATCATCATACCAAAATAGTTTCTTTCATACATTTTTTCGTATGCGTCTTCAAACGTCATCCCTTGACGATAACGTTTGGCTGTTAACTGTTGAGCAAACTCAATGCGTCGCTTTTCCTCCCTATCGTGACGTAAATTAATAATCTCAATACCCTCTAAATTAATATGATTTTCAGCAGCAATGCGTGCAATTTTTTCTTCATTTCCCAATAATACAGGAAAACAGATACCTTCTTTGAGTGATGCTTCTGCAGCTTTGAGCATATTAATGTGGTTGGCTTCCGAGAAAATAACTCGCTTAGGCTGCTGACGAGCCGTTTCGTATATAAAGCGCAATATCTTATTATCACGCCCCATTAGTTCTTTTAGTTTTGCATCATACGCTTCCCAGTTGTCAATGGTTTTGCGAGCTACCCCCGATTCAATAGCGGCTTTTGCTACAGCAGGAGCTACAATGGTTAACAAGCGAGGATCTAAGGGTTTGGGTATAATATATTCTCTACCAAAACTAATTTTTTTAAGATTATAAGCCGCACTTACCACATCAGGCACCGACCGTTTTGTTAATTCGGCTATCGCTTTCACGGCGGCAACTTTCATTTCCTCATTTATCTTGGTTGCACGTACATCGAGTGCTCCCCTAAAAATATAAGGGAAACCCAACACATTATTAATTTGATTAGGATGATCCGATCGACCCGTAGCAAAAATGATATCTTCACGCGAAGACATAGCTTCTTCGTAGGATATTTCAGGATTTGGATTGGCTAATGCAAACACAATAGGATTTTGGTTCATCGTACGAATCATATCAGCCGAAAGCACGCCTTCTACGGATAAACCTAAAAAGACATCAGCTCCTGCTAAAGCTTCTGTTAATGTTTTAATCGTTCTATCCGTTGCAAATGGCTTTTTTCTATCATTTAAATCCGTACGTTGTTTATTGATAACTCCTTTTGAATCAAGCATCACAATATTTTCGAGTTTTGCTCCTAACTGAATATACAATGATGCACACGAGTTTGCTGCTGCTCCTGCACCATTAACCACAATTTTTACGTCCTCAATATTTTTGTTTGTTAATTCCAATGCATTGATTAACCCTGCAGCAGAAATGATGGCTGTACCATGTTGATCATCGTGCATAATAGGAATATCCAAATCACGCTTTAATGCATCTTCAATCTCAAAACATTCGGGAGCTTTAATATCTTCTAAGTTGATACCTCCGAAGGTAGGTGCAATCGCTTTTACTACTTCTATAAATTTTTTAGGGTCTTTTTCGTTTACCTCAATATCAAACACATCAATACCCGCAAAAATCTTAAACAACAAGCCCTTACCTTCCATAACAGGCTTTCCAGCTATGGCACCAATATCACCCAATCCGAGCACAGCTGTACCGTTTGAAATTACAGCTACTAAGTTGCCTTTAGCGGTATAATCATACGCTTTACTGGCATCTTTTTCTATTTCTAAACAGGGTTCAGAAACACCTGGGGAATAAGCTAGTGATAAATCTCGTTGCGAACTATAGGGCTTAGTTGGTACAACTTCTATTTTGCCTGGTTTGCCCTCTGCGTGATAACGTAAAGCATCTTCTTTATTAACTTTTGCCATAAATATTATTTTTGCTACACAGTAGCGATTAACTTATAAATTGTAAGAAAAAATTATACAAATGTACGTAAATATTTATTGATAGAGCATTCTGCTTACTACAATCCATCTAAGAAGTTACTATTTTTAACTCTTTTTACACATCATACTAAGGGCGTTATTTACTCTGATACTTTCATCACAATTTTTCCTACATGTTGATTCGACTCCATTCGTTCATGTGCCTCTTTAATGAGGTTCCAATCCATCACTGTATCAATTATGGGTTGCAAACGTCCATCTGAAAAAGATGGTAAAAATTGTTCAGCAAACTCACGTGCTAATTTTCTCTGAAATGATAAGGGTCGATTACGTAATGTAGAGCCAATGACAGTAATTCGTTTACCAATAATCTTGCGTAAATCAACTCCCGAAACGTCTGCTCCACCCATCAATGCTAGCATTACCATTCTGCCGTCCATAGCTAATACCGAAATATTGTCGTTAAAATATGAAGCCCCTAAAAAATCGACTACCACGTCAATGCTATTTTTACCCATTACTTCTTGTACTACATCAACCCACGACTCTGTTTTATAATCAATGCATACCGTTGCTCCTAACTTAGCACAAATAGCATGCTTACTGGCTGATGCAGTTACAACTATTTCGGCTTGCATAGCATTAGCCAATTGAATAGCTGCAGTACCTACACCTCCTGATGCGGCGTGTAGCAAAACTTTCTGTCCTCGTTGCAACTTTCCCTGCCACTGTAACGCTAAAAATGCAGTAAGAAAAGCTTCGGGTATAGCTGCCGCTTCTTCAAAACTCATTGTATCTGGCATTCTCCACAGCATTTCAGCATCAATAGCCACATAACTAGCATACCCACCTCCTGGAATCAACCCAAACACCTTATCTCCAATTTTCCAGGGGCTCGAAACAGGTGCTTCTGCAACTATTCCTGCTACTTCTAACCCCATCAAAGGGCTGGCTCCTGCAGGAGAAGGATATTTCCCTTTTCGTTGCAAAATATCCGCCCTATTTACTCCAAATGCTTTTACCTGCACCATTACTTCATTTTCTCTTAACACAGGTATATCTACCTCTCCTATGTACATTGTTTCAGCATTTCCTATGCTATTTTGTGTAATTGCTTTCATTATTTTACTTATTTGTATTCGTTTATGCAAAGATACATATCTAAGCTAAGAATAGTACCTTGTAGATGCAAAAAAAACCTGCAAACTACATGCAGGTCTTCCTTAAACTATCAGTATGTAATATTATTTAATTTCCTGCTGTGGCGTTTTTATCAGTTTTACCAATAAAGCACCTAGCAAGAGCATAATACCTGCTACCATATACGAACCTGCATAAGTACCTGTTATATCAGCAACCATACCTCCCAATATTGGACCCACTATACCTGCAATACCCCAGCTAGTGAAGATAATACCATAATTAACCCCTAAATTTTTTACGCCAAAAAAATCGGCTGTTACTGCGGGGAACAATGCAAATAAAGCCCCGTAAGCTATACCTGCCACGGCAAAACCAACAACCAATAATGGGAAAGAAGTATAAAATGAGAAAACGAACATATTAATTGCTTGTAATAAGAATACAATTAACAAACCTGTTGTACGACCCATTTTATCAGATAAAAATCCACCCAACACACGACCAGAAGTATTAAATGCGGCAAAAAGCATTACTAACCAAAAGGCATTTAACTCTGGATTTCCTGTTTGCACTCTGGCTATACTTACAATATGTCCAATAAGCATCAAACCTGCTGTGGCACTCAAAAAATAAGTTGCCCACAACAAATAAAATGGCTTTCTTTTCATCATGGCTTGCCAGGTAAAATCAGCCGAATGAGCTACTACCTTCGCCCCTTCTTTTGCCTTAGGTATATAATTAGCAGGAGGGTTGTGTAAAATAGCTCCAAAAATGCTTAAAAAAACGATGGCAATAATACCCAAAATCATAAATGTACCTTGTACGGTATTTCCTTGTAATAAATAATTAGTTAACGGAGCCATGTAGATAGAAGAAATTCCAATTCCTGCAACAACAATTCCTGCAATTAAACCTTTCTTGCGAGGTTCAAACCATTTGATAGCAGCAGGTGTTGCTGCCGAATAAGCAAAACCCATTCCCAAACCAGCTACCACACCAAATGTAAGTACCATCATCCAAGGTGTATGTACAAATGCAGACAAGAAAATACCCACACCAAATAATATTCCACCACCCAAAGCTACAACACGTGGACCAAACTTATCTTGTAATTTACCTCCAAAAACAGTCATAAAAGCTAATAATGCAACACATACTGTATAAGGCAAAGAGGCTTCTGTATTTGTCCATCCTTCTTTTACTAAGGCTTCTTTAATAACGCTCCACGAATACAATAATCCTAAAATTAAATTAATCCCCATAGCAGAGGATGTTACCACCCAAGCTGTCGCTTTTTGATTTGAACTCATTGATTTTTTGATTTTAATGTTTTAGTTACTAGTAATTATATAAATAGTTCTTCGAACACAGAATAAGGCTTTTTACAAAATCGATGCAAAGAAAACTATTTTATTTTAATTAGTTAGTATTTTACTGAAAGATGCATTAATAAAAACAACGCAAACGTTTGTTTTCTTACAATCAAACGAAATAAAAATGAATTTTAGCTTGACAAGATAAAAAGGTTTTTTTATTGCAATATTTTTCATACTTTTGATGTAAAATTATAGACTATTGACGTATGATGATTGACGAAAAATATTTATTTGCTTTTGCATTAACTTTATTTGCAGGGTTAGCAACTGGCATTGGGAGCTTAATGGCTTTTTTTTCTAAAAAGTTTAATCCAAATTTTTTATCAGCTGCCTTAGGTTTTTCAGCAGGAGTAATGATTTATGTATCTTTTGTAGAGATTTTTTTCAAAGCAAAAGAATCGCTTACGGCTTCATTAGGAGATGTTACTGGCTATTGGATGACGGTTGTTTCATTTTTTGCAGGAATTGCCTTAATTGCACTCATTGATAAACTTGTTCCTTCTGGCGAAAACCCTCATGAAATTAGCAATATTGAAGAAGCTAATTACAAAAATAGTACGAGTAATGACAAACTCCTTCGTATGGGTTTATTTTCAGCTTTAGCTATTGCCATACATAATTTTCCGGAAGGATTAGCAACATTTACGGCTGATTTAACTGACCCCACATTGGGTATAAGTATTGCAGTTGCTATTGCTATACACAATATACCGGAAGGAGTAGCAGTTTCAGTTCCAATTTATTATGCAACAAAAAACAAGAAAAAAGCTTTTTGGATGTCATTGTTATCTGGATTAGCCGAACCAGTAGGTGCAATAATCGGATTTATTATTCTACGTCCATTTTTAGATGGTGCTACATTGGGAATTATCTTTGGTGCAGTGGCTGGAATTATGGTTTATATTTCGCTTGATGAACTACTTCCTACCGCACGTGAGTATGGAAAACACCATATCGCTATTGGTGGTCTTATTGCAGGGATGGCTGTTATGTCGGTTAGTTTACTATTATTTGCATAAAATGTTCAGAAATGAAATTGCGCTGTGTTAGGTATACTTTATTTTTATTTTTTTTCTTGGTTTTTACAGCTTGTGGCTCTTTGGTAGTGAAGAAACAAGAAAAAATCTCTTTGTACACATATACAACACTAATTGATGGTCAAAATCGATTTTACAAAGTATATGTTCCTAGCCATATAAAGAACAATCAGACTATACCACTAGTTATTGCTCTACACGGCAATGGAGGTAATGCCGAAGCACTTATTCGAGAAACCAAATGGCACACAAAGGCTTCAAGCGAAGGGTTTTTAGTAGTTGCACCCGAAGCTTCACGACCCAACACAAATAAACCTCGCAATCAGAGAGATAATCGTCAAACATGGAATGATGGTTCTGGTCGATTTCATTCTGGAGAACGCTCTATTGATGATGTAAAGTTTATAACCACAATGATCAACGAATTAAAAAACACATATAATATTGACAAAAACAAGATTTTTGTAACAGGTTTTTCTAATGGAGCATCAATGACTTTCCGCTTGGGAATGGAATTGGACTGTATAAAAGCAATTGCCCCGGTAGCTGGAGTTAATTGGATCAAAAATAATACATCCAATAGAAAAATTTCTCTCCTGTATATTATCGGAGCACAAGATAGAGCTAAGCCACTAGAAGGGGGTATTACAAAAACGGCAAATGGCATTGTGTTAGAAAAAACACCCAAGCCCCCTATATATGAAAATAGTAAACGATGGGCTACATTCATTGATTGTATTGGGGAACCAACAACATTTACTCTTGCCCAAGGAGTCAGCGGATTGCGATTTACCGACTGCTCATCTAATACCTCTATTGAATATATTATTGTTGATGATTTGGGGCATATATGGCCAGGGGCAAGACAAATAATACCAAAATCAATAGTAGGGAATGCTTCTGAGAAACTAAATGCCACGGAGTATATTTGGAATTTTTTTAATACCGCAAAATAAAGAATATGAATACTGAAAATATAACATTAGCATTCAACAAGATTATAACAGATATTGTAAATTGGCTCTTATACGATTTTACGTATATACTAATTAGTTTAGTTGTTGTCATTGTTTTGATTTGGCTACTCAATGCCATCTCTCGCAATCTAGAAAAAGTTATCCTAAAGCGTTCGGATGCTTTGCACAACAAAGAAGCTCAAAAAAGAGTAAAAACTTTAATGAGCATTGGCAGAGGCATTATGCGCCTCATTTTATGGGCAATTTTTGCATTAATTTTACTAAAACGTATTGGAATAGAAATAGGTCCAATTATCGCTAGTGCAGGCATTACAGGTATTGCTATCGGTTTTGGAGCTCAAGAATTAATTCGTGATTTTCTAGCAGGTTTTTTCGTATTACTTGACAATCAAATTAGAACAGACGACATCGTAGTAATTAATGGAACAACTGGGGTAGTGGAAAAAATTGAATTACGTACAATTCGTTTACGCGACCATTCTGGTGTAGTTCAT
>JAAYPI010000070.1 GCA_012519885.1 Bacteroidales bacterium | reverse complement strand
GGCACAGTCCAACAATATTTTATTCATTATTCCCGTTATCCATTAAAAAAGAATGAATTATAGAGTGAAAATAGTTTTGCTCTTGTTATATTTGTATGGGAACAATGAATAAAACACTTTTACGTTACCACACATTTTAAAAAGACAACATATGAGCTACAAAAACAAAACTTACGTGATTTTCGATGGAGACAATGATATGTGGGCTTATGCTCGAATGAAAGGTTGGAAGGCTCTTGAAAACATCGATTTTGATTTTTACGATGCACACGACTTAAAACCATTGACAAATCAAGCAACAAGTGAAGGTTACATCAAACAAAGACTTGCAGAAAGAATGGCAACCGCAAAACAAGTTATTGTAATCATAGGTGACAACACAAAGAATTTATATCGTTTTGTACGATGGGAATTAGATAAAGCATTATCGAATAAATTACCAATTATTGCAGTTTATTTAAATAACAAGAGGAGTATAGATACAAATTTATGTCCACCAATTATAAGAAATGAAAATGCTATCCATATTCCCTTTCGAATGAAAATAATCAAATATGCATTAGACGATTTTCCTCCTTTTCATAAAACTTTAGACCTAACAAAAAAGGATGATTGGCATTATAAAGATTCTGTATATCAAAGTTTGGGCTTAAATGATTAGACAAAATGAAAAAAACACAATTTGACAGAGAGTTAATAGGGCCTGATTCTTATGAATGTTTCAATAATCTTTCAAAATTATGCCAAAAGCGATATTTGAAGAATGTTGGTTATCAACTTGTTCTATTGTTATTGATTTCAATAATTGCGTCCATTCCAGAGTTCAACACTACTCTTGAAAAACTGAAACATTTTATTCAGCTTTCACTTATTATTGGCGTTTTAATTCTTATGGTTATGCAATTCAAATCCAATTTTATGGATGGTTGGCAGAAATCTCGTTTCTTAGCGGAGAGCATACTGAGCCAAGCCTGGCTTCTTTTCTTTAGGATTAATAAATATGATGATGAATTTAATAATTCGTTATCTGTATTCCAAGATAGAGTTAAGTCGATGAAGTCAGAGATAAATTTGGCAGATTATCTAAAGTTTTCCTCTCCAATCTCAGTGGATAATGATAACCCTAAATGGATTATTGAAAATTTCACAAAAACTAATTCTGACAAAATTGAATTTTATATTAAACATAGGTTAAATGACCAAGAAAAGTATTACTTCAAGAAAACTTTATACAACACTCGTAAGGGTGAGCTATTCTTCTGGTTAGGGATTTTATCAATGGGATTCGGAGCCATATTGACAATTCTTACTATAATGGACATAATTCCCAACTTTGCATATCTTGGATTATTCACAACTTTATCAGCTGCAATCTTTTCTTGGAAGCAAACCAAACGATTTGAAGAGTTGAGTTCTACATACAGTGTTGCTATTGATGAACTAAAGGATTTTAAGAAAAAACTTTTACTGAATCCAAATGAAGATAGAACAAAGGAAATAATATATGATGTAGAAAAATCAATAAGCAGAGAACATAAATTATGGGTATCAAAAATTAGTGACTAATGGCATTTATTACATTTAACGACCTTCAAAGTCAAAGTATTACTAAAGCATCTTCAGTTAATGAAAGTCTTAGGTCAGGCGAAAAATTTGAAAAACAGATATTTTTATCATACAGACGGAAAGATAGTCAGTATGTTAAGCCTATTGTTGAAATTCTTAAAAGACTCGGTGCGAAAATCTATATAGACTATTTAGATGAGAGTTTGCCGGAAAAACCTAATACAGAAACCGCAGCAATCTTAAGAGATAGAATCCAAAAATCTGACAAATTTATTTTAATGGCGACTCCTAATTCATCAGAATCTAAATGGATACCTTGGGAACTGGGTTTAGGTGATGGATTTATAAAATACAATAATGTTGCAGTCATGCCTATTACCAGAAATAGCAATAATTGGGACGAACAAGAATATTACTCAATTTATGGATACATTAGAAAAGCAAATAGTACAGATGGTTCAAAGTTCGATTATGCTATTTTTTATCCTGATGGTAGTGCTGAATGGTTACTAAATTGGATTAGGAAATAAAAAACGTGTGGTAATAAATAGGAATATGAGCGGCGTGCAACACCCAGCGATTATTCCCGGTTGAACTACATCTGCGGGATAGTCGCTATGCACTTAAAGAAGGTTTTTATTGTATCTTAGAGATCGAATGGGCAGGAAACAGCCCGACGTTCATTGACATGATGCAAGT
>JAAYPI010000069.1 GCA_012519885.1 Bacteroidales bacterium | reverse complement strand
TCGTCGTTATCTTGGAGGCTCGATAGACCGGCTAAATGAACTGTATGCAATGTTTGAAAACCAGTATATTCAGGATGTATAATTGTTTGAACTGTTTCTTATATATATGTATTTATAAAGATTTAACGGGAGCAAATATGGAAAGTGTCAAACTATTTTTCGAGTATTGGTTTTAGCCGGTCTATCCAACCTCAGATAAGAAATCTGAAATTGGATTAGATTTATTTATTTGCTTGACACAATTATCGTATCATGAAATTTTTTCTACCAAAGTACCTTTTAAAAAAAACATTTAAAAAATATCTGTTTTTTTTACCATGAAGAGTGATAATAATAGTAATATTTTTCGCTATCGAAGTTTTCAGCTAATTCCTTTAGTACATTGTAAGTATCTAAGATTTCTTGGAAATTGTATTCTTCTGAAACAAGATCCATTAAATCATAAAGTTGATCAATGGAAACCTCGTAATAACCGCAATCATCCACACCATTTTGCACGTTTTCAACAAACCAGTTATGAATCTCATTGGCTTTTCGCCAGTACATAATTTCTGGATCATCATTGTTAGCTGATGTCGATAAAACAAGACGTTTGTATCCATAATTTGTTGTCACATAATGTACGTATGGTCTTAATTGTTCGATGATTTCAGTATTAATTTTTAGCTCATGCTCGTCTAATCCCCAATCATTAGCGAAGTCTTGAATAAGTTCAGTTGTTGATTTTTGTTTTGATTCGATTGTACCAAGATTGTTTTCACAATCAAAAAAATAATTTTTTGCTTCTAGTAATGTCATTAAATCATAATCGTCAATTCTTTCTTGTCGGTATAAGTACATGTCTAATCCCATGTTCTAATCCTCACCTTTCTTTTTTTTACTTTTGCGCATTGCTTGAACCGCTAAGTCCATTAAAAACGCCCATCCAAATAAAATTGTTAAACCTAAAAGAAATAATTTCATAAAAAATCACCGTTTTCTGTAAACCAGTCGCTAATATGATCGAGTTCTAGAGTTGTGCATCTTAACATTTGGTTAAAACTTGTATCGATAATGTACCAGTCATAGTGTTTTTCTTCTGGATTAAGCAAAGCATAGAAATAAATTGGTATTTTGCTTGTTTGAATAAGTTTGACGAGATTTTTGACGTTTTTACTTTGAAATTTTTGAAGAAAATGCTGAATAGCTTTTTCAGACGTTGTTTGTCTAGTTAGTCTAGCCATTTCTTGTACGGTTATTGGTTTTGCAATCACTTCGGTTATGTTTGTGTTATCGTCAATGATAATACCAAAATCGCTCATGAACTCACTCCCCCTTGGTTTTCATGTATAAATTTTCAATACGTTTAATGTCTTCGCTGGTTAAATGTTGATTTTCTTGTTCTTCAAAATACATAATCGAATTTTTGTCTTTATTGTGCTTATCCAATCCTACAGCGTGTCCAAGTTCATGAATGGCTACACGGATTCCTTTATTTATTTCGTAAGCTTTCAATGAGTCTGTATTGAGTCGAATGGTAGCGCTGACGAGTGTATGATTGCTGAAATTAGCGACATAAGTGGTTTGTCCTACCCAATCAGCATCAGGTTTATTATCTAATCGACAAATGATGTCGGCTTTATTTTTATGAAACACTTCATTTAAATGGAAATAACCAAAATCATTCCATGCTTTCATTGCATATCGATACATTGCTTGATAGTTTTGATCTGGGGTATCAATATATACATTGATGTTCTTATTTTCCCAGTAAAAATCTTCATTCATTACTAATGGTTTAGCTAAATTACGATTACTTTTTCTGCCCGCTTTGTCTTTCAACGTTGCTGTTGTGATTTCCGGTTTTAAAATAATGGTTTCTTTAATCGGAAAAATGAGATTTTTTGGCCAAAAATCTTTAATTACTTGTGCACATTGTGGGGTTGGTAATAAGTTACCAGTTAATACACCGATAAGACAGATAAAAGCTAAAGAATGAACACCTAATAGGATTAATTTTTTTACTACTCGAAACATCATTGAGCATACTCCTTAACAGCAAAATTCAAGTATATAAGTATTTTGCTTGCAATACACTTGATATTGATTGTTGTCTTTCCAGTTTTGAGTCTGAATAGCGTTTGAAAAATGATAATAAAGAACGGGTGATAATTGTTCGAACTCTTTTTTTGTATGACGAAATTCTAAGTCTAACATGAGATTGGCTAGATTTAAAATTGGATTTTTTCGTGTAGCAGTTTGTGCTAAAATAATTTCTTGATTATTGTCGATTTGTTTGAAAATGAATTTAGAC
>JAAYPI010000068.1 GCA_012519885.1 Bacteroidales bacterium | reverse complement strand
GCTGTCACTGGAATTTGCAATCCCAGTTCTTTGTATTCTTCGGATTTTTAATCCGCTAGCAAAGATATATAGTTGAGTGTAATGCATTTTCCTGCTACTGTAAATTCTTGTTTCAAAGATAAAAAAACTATTGAATGTGAAACGGATTGAAAATCCTAAGAATACTGGAAGGGGACGGAATGCAATTCCGCCCCGACGGGAATTTATATCTCCTACTCATTTATTCTTTTACTTTCCTTTTTTTACGCAGTTACAAACTGCTTTTATTATAGGTACAAGTTACGCTATCGCTAAACTTGCACCAAAGAGGGTTGGCACGGGTCACAGACCCGCGCCAGCGGGGGAAAAACTACTTAAGGTTCGTCAAGAGTTTTTTTATGATTCTATCCACTTTGCCAGCATCAAACATACCTCCCCATATATTATAAATATGAGGCAACAATTCTAAAAAGTTAGGCTCAACTTTAAGTGTTTCTTTCAACCAATTTTCAGAATAAATTGCATAAGGATTTAAATTACTCTCTTCCTGTTCTCTCATACTACGAAATAAGCCTCCTGACCAATATTTAGCTTTTTCTTCTGTCGTTTTTTGAGGATATTCATTTTGCCAAAAACTCCTTTCTTCATCAAATAAATCTTGAACCCAACTTGGTCTATTATTTTCCATTATTGTATTTGCTTAAATTTTAAATAATGAATACCTGCTTCTTGATAAACATCTTCTACTAAAAACTTACTTCCCGTATTAAGCAAAAGTTCTTCAGGGGAATATCCTCTAAATTTAATGCCGTCTGCTACTGATGAAATTATTGGAGCATCTTTAACCTCCATAATAATCCTTACATTTTTTTCGGCTTTATTAAAAAATGCAGCTTCCTTTGTACTACCACAGGATAAAAAATCATCAAAAGTTACTTCTTTCCCTTTAACACCATATTTATTTAAAAAAGTTGTTAAAGCATCTCCTTGAAACTCTAACGCTCGGTAAGCTTTTCCATTATACTTTGGAACTTTCTGCATAGCTTGTCGCATAAGATTAGCAATAGGTGTTGTTTTACTTATGTTACTTCCTTCTCTCAGCCAAATATTCAAGTCTCTATAAAAGAAGTTGGTTGTATATCCCCAAAGTGCAAAAGCCTCATCTTTGGTAAGATTATAAACATTATTTTGTATAAGGATATTTTCTATTTGTGTAAAAAACTCTCCTTTAGTATAGACATTGTGATAATTTTTAAAATAATTGACGATTTCATCTTCAGTTTTACCAAAAGCTTTGAGTGTATTAGTAAATCCTGTTGGTAAAATAGATTTTACAAAATCAGTGTTTACAGCATCTTTGAAAATCTTTAATAAATCTGCATCGGTATATTGCATTTTAGCCTTTACCTTACCAGCTATTTCAGTTAAAAGATTTGCGTTTTCTTCTAAATACTTAAGGTTATCAGACTGCCTAATTAAGTTTTCAAATCTATACCTATCAAACCCCGCAGATTTTAATATAGGGTCTATTTCACCTAAAACAGCTCTTATTTTCGGATAGTTAGCCAAGTTCCCCGCCCCTTGTACTCCTGCTCCTCTTGCTTTTGTAACAAGTGCTTGGTTTAGCTCGTCTAATTGGCTTTTTGTAGATTGCCTAATCGCTTTTAGGGCATCTTTAATTTTTGATACTTTTGCTGTTTTTCCAATTTGCCCAACTATTGGAATTACGGTACTTGCAACAGGAATTAATAATCTGCCCGCTTCGTAACGTCCATCATTGGTAGTGCTTTTTACCAATTGATAATAATCTGACAAATCTTTCGCAAAGGTATGAATTATTTGTTTTAACTCATCATAATTATTTACTAATTCTATTATATTATCTAAGGTATCCGAAATATTATTTCGTAACTCTGTGGCATCGCTACATTTTTGAATTTTCTCGCCAAGTTTGTCTATTTTAGGCTGATAATACGCTTCTTGTAACCAACCATAAACGCCCCCTTGACTGTTTGCCGATGCAAGTTTATTTAGCAACTCATCATATTCTTGCACTTTTATGTGTATATTATTGCATTGTAGATATGCTAAAGTGTATGCATACGCCAAATCCCTGATAGTTTTTTCAATTTTGCCTGAAAACAAGAAAGTAACAAGGTCATTTATAGCTACTAATTCAGCATAGCCTCCATCAACAACACCTGAAATGTATGCAATGTCGTAATTAGTATAATAATATTGTGACGATATACTAATATCTTCCCAAAAACATTTTGGTATTAGTCCTGGGCTTTTACCTGGTTGCCATTCTTGTTGGCTACAATTAGTATAAAATGACATTATTTCTTCATAACTTGATTTTAATTTTTTGATTAAATCGAGAAATGAATTGTCATTACTTATTATTTGATAGGCACGCTCAATGGCTATATTGCCTGTAATACATTCAATTTTCTGACGTGGTAAGGTGTTCGTTTGAATAAATGTTTCAATACCTGTTTGTGTCATTCTTTTTAAATCCTCAAATCTCATATCTAATGAAGTACCACCGTTACACCCTTTTTCTAAGTCGTATAATAACCAAACAGTGGAGTTGTCTGCCAGTCCTAGCTCTATCGACTTTAAAGTATATACATTTTCATTACTATTTTGCAATGTAGATACATACTTATGTCCATTCCATGTATATGTAATGCCATTGAGAATAAATCCCGAAAGTGTGCCAGGTTTGTTGGCAATGTTAGCTACCACGTTGGTGTTAGGTATGCTTACAAAGTACTTATAGTCAGGGGTAATTGCCCAGCCGCCTGCTATCATTGCTCGTTCATCCCTATCAAACACCCCATTCAATATGGCGGGGTCGTAGAGTTGGTTCCATTGCCATTTGGCTAGGTGGGTGCCGCCCTTGTAGTCCATTAGGTTGGTGGTGCTGCCTTGGGCGAGTTTGCCTGCGTATATATTGTCGAAGGTATGGTACAGCTTAAACTTGCCATGAGCTAGTTCGTGGGCTAAAATGCTGCCTATCTCGCTTTGGTCTAAGCCTTTGGTATAGATATACCCATACTGCCTGCCACGGGGCATAAAGCCTACTACATCGCGGTCGTTGCCTGCTTGGCTTGCATCTGCCATAAATACATAACAGGCATCAGCTTGGTAGCTATCGCCCAAATGGCTCTGCAGGGCTTGGTTTAGGCTGGTCATACGGTCGTTGTAGGCACTTAGTAAGCCACTTTTCTTGTCGAACAGGGTTTTAATGGTTTCTTTGTCGTAAGTAAAATTCTGCACCTCGCTTACCTGCCAATGGATACCTACGCGGTTGTAGATGGTATTCAGCTCATTGGCTACTGCTGTTTTGTCGTACTTGCCTCCTGCATATACCAGTACCAGCTTGAGGTATTGTGGTGGGCGGCTGTCGATACGTAGCTGTCCTAAATGAAAATAACTTGTGCCATCGCCTTTCGGGTACAAGGCATACAGGGTATGTACGCCACTGTTGGATGTGCCTGTTACGCTTACTTGATAGGTGAGGTTGCTCGCATTATAGCTTGCTGGTACTTGCGTGCCCGATTCGGTTATAAACACAACTCGCTCGGGTTGTAATTCGCTATTCGGGGCTAAGCTTATCTTGGCTTGTACCTTGTCGTGGG
>JAAYPI010000208.1 GCA_012519885.1 Bacteroidales bacterium | reverse complement strand
TTGGAAAGTCATATCAGGGTCACAAGAAATAAGAAGTACATTGAAATGGTGCAAAACAAGATTGATTCACTTCGTCTTTTTGGTATTGAAGACGATAAAGAACAAGACAAATAGGACTGGACTGAACCAGGTTAAAAAATGAATTTGAAAGGAGATTATAAAACTATGAAAAAAGAAGATTTAATTAAATTAGGACTTGATGAAGAAACTGCTGAAAAAGTAGCAAAAGCATCAGCAGAAGAATTGAAAGGATATATTCCAAAGGCAAGGTTTGATGAAGTTAATAATGAGAAAAAGAAACTTGAAACAACTGTTGCTGAAAGAGATCAACAACTTGAAACTTTGAAAAATTCAACTGGTGATGTTGAAGCTATGAAGACAAAGATTTCTGAACTTCAAGCTGAAAACAAGAAGAAAGATGAAGCACATGCTGCTGAAATTAAACAATTAAAAATTGATGCTGCTGTTTCTGCTGCACTTACTTCTGCAAAAGCTAAAAATGAAAAAGCAGTAAGGGCATTACTTGAACTTGATAATGTTGAACTTCTTGAAGATGGAACTGTTAAGGGATTGGATGACCAAATAAAGAAACTACTTGAAGCTGATGACACAAAGTTCTTATTTGATACTGAAACAAAGAAAACAAAATTTAAGGGTGCAAATCCAGGAGAAACAGGAAATGAAGATCCTGATAAAAAAGTTGATGTTAGCAAAATGACTTATGAAGAATTAGCAGCTTACCTGGAAGAAAACCCTGATGCTGAAATTTAATTAAAATTGATAAAAGGAAAGGTGATTTATAATGGCAAAATTTGATGCTAAAAGTTTTAATGAAAGAGCATTTGGAAAATATGTTGATATTGTTCCAAAGCTGAAAAAGAATGAATTAATTAAATCAAAGGCTTTACAACCAAATAGTCAAATCAAACAGGCTTTCAGTGGTCAAACTGGTGTAGTTTATGCAACTATTCCTATGTATGGAAGAATTGATGGTGACCCATTAAACTATGATGGTCAAACTGACATTACTGCAACAAGCACAACCACTTATGAAAGAGGGGTTGTTGTAATTGGTAGAGCAAAAGCATGGGTTGAAACTGATTTTGCAGAAGATGTTACTGGTGGTGCAAGCTTCATGACCAATGTAGCAAAACAAGTTGCTGAATATTGGGATGAAGTTGACCAAGATACATTACTTGCAATCCTTGAAGGTATCTTCAACATGACTGGTGCAGGAAACTTGAAGTTTGTTGATGGTCATACTTATGATATTTCTGACAAGGAAACAAATAATGTTGTTGGTGCTGCAACTTTAAATACTGCTATTCAGAAAGCAAGTGGTGACAAGAAGTCCAAGTTTACAATTGCAATCATGCATTCAACTGTTGCAACAAACCTTGAAAACTTGAAGTTACTTGCTTATATGACTTACACTGATGCAAATGGAATTGAAAGACAACTTGAACTTGCAACTTGGAATGGTAGAACAGTAATAATTGATGATGGTATGCCAGTTGAAGAAGTTGTTGTTCCTGAAAGTGAAGAAGGTGCTGGTGATGGATATTACAAATACACCACTTATGTTCTTGGAAATGGTGCATTTGACTATGAAGACATTGGTGCAGAAGTTCCATATGCTATGGTTAGGGATGAAAAGACTAATGGTGGTCAAACTTACCTATACAGTAGACAAAG
>JAAYPI010000067.1 GCA_012519885.1 Bacteroidales bacterium | reverse complement strand
TTATGCTGTAATTATTCTCCTGTTCGACTTTTGGTAAGTTGGCATCAAAATTTTTGCGAACAGTTGGCATTCTATCTTTTCTGGTTTTACTATCCACCGATAAAATGCTAGCAGAAATATGTTTAGGGAGTTCTTTCTCTAAATATTCGGTCGTTTCCTTACTCTCAGAGAATACCACTAATTTGGATTCAGGATTAATGGATTTATTTAAAAGGGTGTTTTTCAAGTATTCGATAAACACATCCAATTTTGGGTCTTCGTTTACTTTTTCCCATTCTGCCGATAATTCTTTAAGCAGTTTTAAATCGTTTTGTAATCCGGGCAAGAAATCATATTCAAAATCATCAGGTTCACAAATATCAATCGTTGGGTCTTCAATAGATTTTTCTAAAACTAAGTCCATTAATTCTTCTT
This sequence comes from Bacteroidales bacterium, assembly GCA_012519885.1. GTDB lineage: Bacteria > Bacteroidota > Bacteroidia > Bacteroidales > Paludibacteraceae > JAAYPI01. Next base: position 1,131 of record JAAYPI010000067.1, on the reverse strand, counting down.
CTTTACCATCGTTAATCATATCCGAAACTGGCAAATTAGGGGCAATGAAGATGCGACCATTTTCAAACATTGTCACCATTGCTTCGGTAGCTTTCATAAAACGGAAAAGCGACTGTTTGAAAGCGAAAAAACTACTGTCAATTCTTTTTACCAAAAGCGTTTTCATAATCTTGGCTAATTGAGCCGAAATCATATCCGCTTGTTTGTATTTATTTTTTTTGTGTGGCTTCAAAAATCCGATGGCACGGTAACGATTGTATTTCAATCCTTGTGTTTCGTGACTTAAAACGTGAATGGTTTTGTCATATAAATCTTCAAGGTGTGGTTCTAGCACATACAATATTTTTTTAGGTTGCCTTACAATTGGAAATTTGATGCCTTGCTTTTCCAAATCTTGTGAATACAAGTCGTGAGCCATTAAGTCAGTTCTAGTTCTGCGAACAATAAGAGGCTCAATAACTTTGGTTCTCACTTTTTCATAAATCTTTTTTACACCCGCCTGAACTTTAGCAATATCTGGTTCGTCCTTTAACTTCTTATAAGGGTCAATAATTTCTTTTCTAAAAAAATGCTGTAAGTTTCCTGTTTCAAGCGTTGATTCTTTACTGTCTTGAAAAAGATAAACTTGGTTAGCAATATCCTCGGGTCTGTTATTCAATGGAGTGGCAGAGACAAGTATAACACGCTTAGGAACGGTTTTGCCGTCAGGCAAAACTCGTCTTGTCGGTGTTTTACAAATCTTTTGCAATTCATTATACATTCCTGCTGTGTCAGAACGGAATTTGTGTGCTTCGTCCACAATGATTAAATCGTAAATCGTTGCATCATTGATTTTATGCAAACTTCCGTTTGTAATGATTTTTACATTGTCTAAGTTGAATTTTTCAATTGTTTCAGCCCAGTTTTCTTTTAATGCAGGCGGCACAATGATTAGTGTTCTTGAACGGTGTTCAGGAAAGCCATTGGTGTAAAAATATTTTTTAGCGATAAGGGTTGAGACAATTGTCTTTCCAAGTCCTACAACATCCGACAAGAAAAAACCATTATGTTTCATCATTTTGGAAAAGCCGTCATTTACAGCATCCACTTGATAAGATAATCTTTTGAAACCTTTTGGTAAGTCTGAAATAG
>JAAYPI010000066.1 GCA_012519885.1 Bacteroidales bacterium | reverse complement strand
GGGAGTATCGCAATCACTAAAAGTGTTATCAATATTGATTTGATTTTGTTCAACTATTTGCGCTCTTTGTGGATTTTCTTGAAACGTTCACAAATACCAATCCAACTACCAACATTGCTTGCGAAGTAGTCAGCCCCAGAATTGCATTCTCCACTGCAAGCAATGTGAAGCTTCTCACTTGCAAAAAAGAGCGAAAGAAGGCGGTATGAAAGGAGCTGAACGCGGATTGGGTCTACTTTGATGGTTTTTTGAGTATGATCGTAGTAATCTTCCATTTTTTTGCCAATTCCTTGTGCTACAATTTCACTGAATCGAGCTTTAATATTTCCAATATTTTTGATTTGTCTTCAGATGACTGCTTAACAACATCTCTCTTGTATATTTCTCTATCTATATACTCAATGAATTGCCTTGCTCTGTATGCAGATAGTTCTTTGATATGCTCTTGAAGATATAACAACCCGAAATAACAAGCACCTTCGATAGTGGAACAAACTTTCTGTATATTTATCTTCCCTTCACCTTCTTCAATTGTATCCGGATCCTCATATAGGACATGCAGATGTAAATCCGTAGAAGATTTATACTCATTATTACTTTTTAAATCTTCATAAGTTTTGAAAAATTCAGTGACATATGCTTCCGCTGTTTCTCGGAAAATCTTATCTGCAAGCTTGTTTGTGTTTTTCATCATATCCACAGCTACGTCCATTCCACTTTTGCGCATAAATATCTTGTTTAAGGTGAGTTGAACTATAAATGAAATCGCCACGCCAATGAATAATCCAATGAACCCTAGCTCAATCTTATCATAAACATAAACCCCAACTGCGAGGCCAATTATCCAGAATAGAAATTTCATGCAGTTACTCCTTTATAAAGATTTTTGCCTTTTTTCCTGCGCGCGGCTCTTCTGTCTTTTGCCTTTCATGCGGCGGAATATTTCGGCCAACGTCGTGGCCAATAGTTGATCGTGCTGCTTTGCGTATGTCAACTTTGGCCTGTTGTGTGCTGTAAATTTACCCGATCTTATTTCCTGCGGCGGTCCGGTTTCTTATTTCCGCGCGCGATCTTATTCTTGTATTCTTGATATTCGCATAAAATATATCGAATAGAATATTTATTTAAGGAGTACATTTATCCCCTTTTAAATAGGCTAATGTTTTTAATAAGATATACTGATATAATCAGACAAATAATACTCCCAATTGTCTCCCGGGCCGCAATATCGGTTTTCAATAATATTCTGCCCAAAATATTTCCACTTATACTAAGTATCGATAAAATTAAATATAACCAAATGAATATCTTATTAATTATTGCCTTACCTCTGGGTAAAAAAGAGTAAACTGAAACTATGAAACAGATTTGTACAACAGGGTAAACTAGTGAATAAGATAACGAAGTAAAATATTTTTTTGGTATAAACATTCCAAAAAACCCATTGAATAAAGCACCAACAATAAAAAATTCACTAATTACTAATCCAATTATTAATATCAGAATAAAAACAAATGGGAAAAGTAACCATCTAAATATTTCAGGTATTTTTGCATACCTTTCAATCATTGCAGTTTCCTTTTTTAATGTTTTAATTTCGAAATGGCTTAAAATGGTACTTCAAACAGATCTCAGCATGTCAATTATAATTAACAGTCTAGTAATTTGTTCTAATAATATTTATTGCATGAATAAAGCCTATTTTAATTTTAGAAGTATACACTTACATATATTTTCATCATTTCTACGGCCGGTAATGAACCGTACTTCGCGGTATACTCCTCACATTTATCACCTCTTTTTAACTCGTTCTCTAACAATTGTATTTTATCTAGACGGCTATCAAGAATCTTAGTAATACTATAAATTTCATTAACGATTTCTTGTATTTTTGAAGAAGCAGGATCGGTTATTAAGGATAGCTCATCAATCATTGCATACAGTCGTTTTTGCATTGTAGGTCTCCAATTTTATCCTTTATTGTTTTTTGCTAACAATAGATTAGCATAGTTTTATTTCTTGTTCCTCGCGCGATCTTATTCGTACAATTTCTTATCTATTTTGCTATTTTACTACATCTACTTTTAAATAATTCCGAACCGTTTCTTTCATCTTTTGCATTGGAGCATAAAGTTTTGATAATTCTTCTTTGTATTTTTTTATATCATCATGAATCGGCAACGTTGTATTCTCTTTCGCAAGTTCACTTGCAATAAAAACCTGACTCAACCGCCAGTATATAGTGTTCATCATATCGATTAAACTGTCAAAAAGTTCGATTTCTTTAGAAGAAAGCAGCCAATCATGGTTTCTATATTCCCTCTCGATTTTAGCGACCATTCGGTTCACATTATTTACTTTTATTCGAGCGGTTACATCTGCGGCTCCAGCCGAATTTAGCAAATCGGAAAATGTACAGCTTTCAAATTCGTTGAAAAGTTTGTAATTTTCCCTGTAAAATTCTTTGCGTTCTTTTTTTGAATTGTCTTTTTTTCTAAGCATCACAGTTACTTCGCTCAGAAAAAAACCAAGGGTCAATAGGATGACAGGAAAAAAGTAATCTTTTAGAATTGAAAACCAAACGTTTTCAGTTGGTACAACTAATACACCTTTTACATATGTTTTTGCTAGTGTATCCATCAAAATAATATTTAAGCTATCCAACTAAGGTCTCCACTCTTTAATCAAATTTAATGAGTACCAAAATCGATTAAAAATACCAAAAGTATCTTCATTCTTCACACAATTCTTCAGCCTTTAATTCAATATACTTCTTAGCTATGTCAATAGCAGTATTGTCTACATAGTTGACATAATCCAACACAGATCTAAACATTTTATCATCGACGATCTGACCAATGTCGACAATTTCATCAACACAATATAATCCATCTTTTTTACTTGAATTGGCTATTAAAGAGTATAATATTTTTGCGTAATCATTGACTTTACGGCATTTACTATATGAGACTACTCGCATATTTACTAATTTCATTATTTCAGCAGTGTTGCCGTATTGTTTAAATGCAATCATAAATAGTTCCAAATAATCATCAACTAAACCATTATATTCATCTTCCTCTATTTCATCTGCGGATGCTAGAACATAGTATACATAACAAAGCAATTCGAAATATACCCCATCTCTAAATATTAACTTTTTAAAAAACTTCTTAAATACTGAATTGTTAACAGTGAAACTTAACACCAAATCAAACATCATTTGTGCAAAGAAAACAACATCTAAGGTGTCATCATCTTTAGTTTTATCTTTTAAAGCTGAACATACCAATAAAAAGCTCGATTTAAACTGTTTCTTTTTCCAAAACATATAAACTCCAACGTTATGTTGTAAAATTCAGAATTTGTAATCGAATTAAGATGCTGGATAGTTAAAAACAACATATGTATAGTTTGCATTGTTGTGCTATAATTATGTATTTATTATGGACGCTAACATGAATTTTTCCTTATATCTTGTTCCTCGCGCGCTCTTATTCTTATTCCCCGCCGCATTATCTTTTCCTCGGGTAAATTTATTGCACACAACGGGTCCGGCAACGGTTGACCGTGCTGCTTTGAGCATGTCAACCTTGCCGTGTTGTTTGTCTGTAAACTGGCATGATTTTTTTATTGTCTCCCCGCCACCTCTTTGATCTTGCGCGCTCCATATTCATTTTTAATGTTAACCTTAATTTGCAATTAATACATGTCAACTACACATTACTGGTATTTCAACTGTCCTGTCAAAATACGCATAATAATTTGGTATTTCTCTTATTAAAATCTTTTCTCCTAAACCATATTTCCTAAACTGATTTCTAAATCGCTTTAAGTCATTTAGCAGTTGACCTGTGTAACCATAGTTGTGGTGGACAACCATTGTTGGTACATGCTTTATGGAAAAACCAAGGTTATTTGCTCTAAAGCAAAATTCAATATCTTCACCTGCTGCAATCGGAAACTTTTCATTAAAGTCGATTTTTTCCGCAACTCTTCTTGTAATAGCCAAATTTGCAGTCGTCCCATATAAAAGTGCCTCTGAGTTTTTTAATTGCCTTCCGTTTAGTGTACCGTTTATGTTATGGTAAGTACCAAACCAATTTTCATTGTATGATGGTGTATTACCAGAAAGTATTTGAGCATCTTTATAATTTATAAAGGAATTAATTATTGTTGAAACCCAATCTTTAGACAAAATACAGTCTATATCAGTAAAAGCAATAATATCCGAACCATTTTCAAGAGATATATTTTTTCCAATATTTCTAGCTTTTGCTGGCCCAGAATTACTATCAAGGCGGAATACTTTCACATTAGGCGGTAATGGTAAAATTATTGGTGAGGAGTCATCGATCATTATTATTTCATAAGGTAGTAATGATTGATTTTCTATCGACTCCAATAAATTTATGACATTTTGTTTTTCTTTTTCAGTTCTTAAAAAAAATGGAATTACAATGCTTAATTTGGGATTGCCAGGAATTGTGTTTTTTACCGGTTCTGGAAAATCAAAATAGTTTTGATTTTTATAGCACTTCTTGTTAACACTCTTAAAAGTATATACTTCAAAGATCTTTGTGATTATGAACTTAAAACGATATGATTTGCCTGCTAATTTTTCATACCAATAATCTAAAATTTTACCATATGGAAGATTTGATAGAGAACTCATTTATAATCCTAAATTCGCACAGTTTTTACAATAATAATAATTTTTGTGAAAAGTTATAAAATCTAACCTTTCATGTCCGCTCCAGATATCGCCTAATGATTTTTTGAAAATATTCCCATATACATAAGGGTTAAACATATTACAAGGTGTAACTGTGCCGTCATAAAAAATGCATAGTTCCTTGTATAAGGCAGGGCAACATTCCATAGTACCGTGTGTCTGTGTCGCTTGTGATACTTTTAATTGAATACCTGCAAGCTGATCAGGGTATAATAATTGTAAATTGGAACCTGAATATAGCTTTCTAACTTCAAGAAATTGATTTGTAATACTATGTTTATTATCTGTTACCATCTTAATAAAAGGTTCAATGCCTTCATCTTTACGAATAGTATTATACAAAATATGGCAGTTGTTATTATATGAAAAACTACCAATGTCATAAATGCGATGTATATTGTTTTCCTGTATCGTAAAAATTATAAATGGCCTGTTTGTTAGATTCGTTAATCGCTCAATATTCTCTTTGATAAATCGGAAATTTGCGCCTTTCCTTATCTCAGATAACTCTACAGCAATAGGACTATCCATAGATATAAATAGTTGAACATTATTGTTGATTAGGGCATCAAGAATACGCATGTTATTGAATGATAAGTTTGAAAACAGATTAATAGAAACCTCAGGATAATGCACTTTGGTATAGTTTAGGATTTCAACAAAATCTGGATGTATGGTGCTTTCTCCACGCCCATTCAATCGAATCGTTTTTGCATTCCTGCCAATTTGTTTAAGAATACTTCTGAATTTGGCAAATGACATAAATTTATTCTTATTGAATGGATTAACATCTTTACCAAAACCACACATGATACAACTCAAATTGCAGTTGTAACTCAATTCAATTATTATTTCTTCAAATTTTGTTGTTAGTTTCTCATATTGCATTTTAGAACCTTGCAAGGCAAATTACATTCGCGCATTTTTGAACATACAGATTCTGCATATTCTGAAGTGATAATTTCAGTTATTGTTTGGTTATTCAGATTCCCGATTGGCTTTTGACAACCATCTATCCAAGTTTGCTGAAAACAGGTAAACACATCGCCGTTTTGAACAATTGATAGATTTCTACTTGCCGCATAACATTGTTGGCTATTTAAAGGACTTATACAGTGTTTATTTTCTTCAGCGACCCAAGAGCCTTCAAAACCTTCACTTATGTAATCTTGAATGGAATGATAAACATTTTTAGATTTTGCATACTTAGCAACATCAGCCATATGGGGCCGCGTTTCTTTAGAAAGCACAGATTGAATACTAATTTGATCTGGCTTTAATATTGATGTGGCATAATCAAGATTAGCAAAAACATTTTTGTGAGAGTTGACGCCTCTCACAAATTTCCAAAACACGCTATCAATTGTATCTATTGATACTACGATGTGGATATTATAATTCGAGACATAATCAATGAATTTTTTATCTAATAAAACTCCGTTTGTAATGATTACCGTCCTTATACCTGTTTCTTCTATACCCATTAAGATTTCAAGTATTTCTGATTTAAATAAAAGCGGTTCACCGCCAACAATACAAAGTTCTTTTCCAGATTGGATGCTTTTGATGCTGTTAATAATCTTTCCAGGTTGTAGCCGGTCTGCTTTGTCCTTGTGTTTCCAATGTGAACACTTAGTGCATTTTTGGTTGCACTCAATTGTAATCATGTAGTAAATATTTGTCGGTTTATACATTATGTATTTTCTCTTGCGCGCAATCTTATTCTT
>JAAYPI010000065.1 GCA_012519885.1 Bacteroidales bacterium | reverse complement strand
TGGGAAGCTTGGGGCTGTACCAGTTAGTTCGTAGTTGCCTACCCGTGAGCCTGTGGCATCGTAGAAACTTAGGCTATTGGTAAGGGGGTCGTTGTGGATACGGGTAACATCGGTCAGTGCAAAATCAAACTTGTAGCTTGGCACTAATACACCTTGTGCTGGCGTGGTGGTACCGCCATGGTCGAAGGCATCGAGGTCTATGATTGTACCTCTGGACTCATCGTACACGGTATGTATCTTTCCTTCTATCAGTTGGTTATCGGTATTGATGCTAATATCGCTAAAATACACCGACATGCCTATGCCTGATAAATAAGGTACATGTACTTTTCCTTCGCCTGTAAAGCGTCCGTTACTGCCTTGTACGGTGCTTAGGGTAATGGTAAAATCGCCTGCATAAATCACATCGCCTGCCCATAAGGTTTCTTTGGGTTCGGTATTGCTGATGTTGTTTGGCGTGCTTTTGCCACATTCTTTTACCTTGGTCTGTGTTGTTGCTGAGCTTGTTTCGCTATCATCGGGGTTGTAGGCTATATAGGCTACTGTGCCGTAGTGTATGTCGTTGGTTTTGTTGGTACAACTTATCCCCACTTTGTATTCGTAATTAGCTCTTGGGGTCAGGTTGCTAATGGTATAGCTATTGCTGGTAGTAACTGCCTGGTGCCATGTGCTGGAAAAATCTTTCCGTCTGTAGCTCAGGTGGTAGCTCGCTGATGGGTGTGGGCTAGCATCCCATGTAAGGTGAATGCCATTGGTGTGGGCTGTAGCGATGATGGGTTGTGGGGCTTGGCATGGGTAATCGATATCGAAGGTAAACACGCGACTCTGTCCGTTATTCTCAAAGGCTAAGGGGGTTCCGCTGATTGGGTCGGTAAAGGCTCTTACCTGCCACACATAGCGTTTGCCTGCTATCAGGGGCGGTTGCATCATGCCATACAGCAAGCTGGTAGCGGTGGTGTGGGTACGGTACACTTCTACGCCATGGGCAAATCCAAGTTCGGCACTCTGTTGGGTATCGAACATTTCTTTTAGGATAAATTCGTACTGTACTCGTTCTAGTCCTACGCTGTGTTGCGGACTCCAACGAAACAATATGCCTCCTGTGGGGTCGTCTGTCAATAGGCTGCCATGGCTTGGTTGCTGCAGCAATGGTGGGGTTTGCAGTACAATAAAGGCACTCCCACAGCCTTGACTCGACAGTAACCTGCCGGTATAGTATTCTAACACTTCAAAACAAAAGCGGGTATGTCCTACTGGGAGTTTGCCTTGTGGTAAGCTACCTGCTATACGCAGGTTTTCTGTTCTGAAATAGGCTGCCAAATCGGACATACTCAACCGCAACGGGATACCTCCCTCTAAGGTAATAGGGGTATAGAGGCTCTCGGCTCGGCTACTGATTTCTTGTCCCTGAGAACAGTAAATACGCATACGCAACTTGACTTGCAAACTGCTCTGTTGCGTATCTCTATTGAGCAAGGTAACGGATAGTTTATCGGTCTCTACTCCACTGTATGCGGATAAATACATCGGCGGATTGGGCAATACGACTGTACTGACCTGAACAGGATATTGTCCTACTCCCTGTGAAAATATGGGGAGCGTGGATAATAAAAATAGGAATAAGAATGTTTGATAAAATGCTTTTAACGAGAAATTATATGAGTTTGATTTTGCAGAACACATTACTTCGTCTATTCAATTAATTATCTACTTTTTATTATTGTCTATGTTCACATTATGTTTTTATACGTAAAAACGATATTTTACATATAATTAATCATTCAAACCATATTATGAGAATACGATGTTTCTTGAAAAATAGATTGCCTCCTTTTAAAAAGATAAAAATCACGCTTACACAATGGTATCATCGTGTAAACGAAAAATCAATAACTATTCAATAATAAAATTTGAGAATAAGCTAACTATAGGTAAATAATTCAAGCATAAGAAACTCTATTCCTTACACAAGCTATAGCTACAACAAACCCTCTTAATCTTCTATCGATTGTACTTGACTCTCTTTGTTTATTTTTTTCACCAAACCTTGCAATACTTTTCCTGGTCCTACTTCTACAAAGAGGGTTGCTCCATCGGCAATCATATTTTGTACAGATTGTGTCCAGCGAACAGGTGCTGTAAGTTGCTCTACTAATTTGGCTTTAATAATTGTTGGGTCTGTTTCAGCCGACGCTGTTACATTTTGGTATATCGGACATATTGGGGCTACAATCTGAGCTTTTTCTATTGCCGCAGCCAATTCTACTCGTGCTGGCTCCATTAATGGCGAATGAAAGGCACCACCTACAGGTAATTTTAAGGCTCTTTTTGCACCAGCTTCCAACATGTTGGCACACGCTTCTTCTACCGCAGCTATAGAACCAGAAATAACTAACTGTCCTGGACAATTGTAATTAGCAGCTACCACTACGCCATTGATTGAAGCACATATTTCTTCTACTTTGGCATCATCAAGTGCCAATACCGCAGCCATGGTCGATGGTTCAATTTCGCACGCTTTTTGCATAGCCATTGCACGTTTCGACACCAATACCAAGCCATCTTCAAAACTCAATGCACCAGCAGCCACAAGAGCAGAAAACTCTCCCAACGAATGACCCGCTACCATATCGGGAGCAAATTTATCGCCCATGGTTTTGGCTAATATAACTGAATGTAAAAATACCGCAGGTTGCGTAACTTTGGTTTGACGCAAATCCTCATCTGTTCCTTCGAACATCAAATCGGTAATGCGAAAACCTAATACTTCGTTTGCTTTTTCAAACATCTCTTTCGCTAAAGCTGAATTTTCGTACATATCTTTGCCCATTCCTACAAACTGAGCTCCTTGACCAGGAAATACAAATGCTTTCATTTTGATTATTTTAAATTAAACAACTAAAAAAATAGCATTTTTCATCTGCAATTCTACATTTTTAGCTGAGAATAAAGCTAGAGCAAATGCATCAGATAATGCTAATTAACGTATGTAAATTTTTCGAGTGCAAAAATACTCTTTTTATCATCATACTCAAAAAAAACATAAAAAAAGCTTGTTAAATACAAAAACTTGTACTTACTTTGCACCTTATTCTAAACATAAAAAGCTTGTTAGCAAATTATTACAAATTCTTTTAACCTAAACTTCATTTTATTATGGAAAAAACATTCCTAAAATCCAAACGATTTATTCGTTTTTTGCTTGTCTTATGTTGCTTTTTGGGCATATCAGCAAGCATCTTAGCTCAAAATCTTACCAACAAAGCCATTGACAAGAGTTCTTCTGGTTTTGGCGATTTGCTTGGAGCCACCACATTTTCATTAGCAGATAATAACAATGCTACAACACAACCCAATTTTACCATCGGGGAAATATTTTCTTTTCCAACGGGAATGTCAACTATTGCATTAAACAGCATATACACAAATGGGTATGGCAGTTGGGGTACAGGAGGCACAAATACAGCTCCACGTTATGCTATTGTTAGCAATCCAAATGTATTGAATAGTGGCTACAAATCAATTACGGATGGTGTAAATCGTTTGGTTATGCGTACGCCTAATCAATCAACCGAAATGTTTCGCTTTAGAGTAGAAGGACATAAACCAGGAGAAAACGTTAGTGTGCAATTTACTGTACAAGAAATAACAAGCAATACGGTTAGTGGTCCAACTCCCCAATTAGTGGTAAACATAAAAGAAGTAGGCGGAAATGACTACAAATACTATCCTCAGTTAGCACAAGGAGGCACATTAAATTTTTCGCAAACTACTGCTAGAAACAGTGGGGCAATTGAGGTAATTGTTAGTAGAGATAACTGGAATGAAGGTGCAAATTTTGTGTACGCTATCAGCAACATTAACGTTTATGGTACATCGTATCAATATATAGACGCACTTAATTCTACTGTATGTGATGGAGACAATGTTACACTTACAGCAAAAGGGTTTGAGGCTTTCAGCGGTGATTATACATGGGAATCGTCTTCAACAGAAACAGGTCCTTTTACAACTATTGCAGGTGAAATTTCCTCTACTATTAATGTTGATGCATTATTAGGCAATACCTTTTATAAAGTAACTAGAGGAACTGCTACTTCTGAAGTATTTCGATTAAATGCACGTGTATGCTGTAAAGAAACAGCAGGACAACAAATAATTTTTAAAGAAAGCTTTGGCAATGTTCCTAGTGGAACAAGAAAGAATTTTGCTGACATAGGATCTACTGGTATTGTTCCATTAACATACAAAGCCACAGGAAATGTGGATGACGGACAGTATGCCATTGTGTCAAAGACAAACGATGCAGAAGACTCTAGCGTTGGTGTTGGTCATCCATGGTATTGGGCAGGCACTGATCACACAGGAGATGTAGATGGAGGTTTACTTTTCATTAACTGTGGAAATAACATCAAAAACAAACCTGTATATGTACGTACACTTGATGGAGCTCAATTGTGTAGTAGTACTTATTTATTTTTCTCTCTTTACATGGCAAATCCCGCCAAATCAGGTGGAGCTCCTTCACGTTTCCGCTTAGAAATATGGGGATACACATCTCCAACAGATTCTACCTTAGTAGAAAGTCTTTTGACTGGAGATATTGTAGCAGGAAATACAGAATGGAAACAATTTGGAACATCATTTTTGCCTGGAGCTTTCCCCGAATTGAAAGTTAAAGTAATCTCATTAAGCGATGCAACTGTGGGTAATGACGTAATTATAGATGACATTTCAGTAACTGTATGTGCTCCAAGTATAGCTATGGGAGTAAATGGAAATCCAAGTATTACTGAAACTTCTGTAACATGTGGAAACTCTGCCACATTGGATGTGATATC
>JAAYPI010000064.1 GCA_012519885.1 Bacteroidales bacterium | reverse complement strand
TAGTTTATTTTTTCTATTTAGTATAACAGAAAAATGCTACTGTTATTTTATTGTGCTTGTATTAAACGATGATATTTAAAGAATTTTAGCAAAAACGGTATCTTTATCCCCTGTATATTGTTCGCCTGTAAGCATATTTTTAAGAGTCAGAGTTTGCGTATTGATTTCATTTTCGCCTATCAAAATAACATACGGAATGCCATTGTTATCAGCATAAGCAAGCTGTTTTTTTATTTTCACTACGTCAGGATATAATTCAGCAGCTATTCCGTTTTTTCTCAACTCTTTTACAATTTCCAAACCGTATACTTGTTCTTTTTCGCCAAAAGGTAATACAAGTACATTTGTTTGGTTCATTTTTTCTTTAGGATATAACTCCAATTGATTGAGTACATCGTAGATGCGGTCAGCTCCAAACGAAATACCTACGCCAGATACACCTTGCATACCAAATACTCCTGTTAAATTGTCGTATCTACCACCTCCCGTTATACTACCAATTTGTACATCAAGCGATTTTACTTCAAGAATAGCTCCTGTATAGTAATTTAAACCACGAGCCAGCGTTAAATCTATTTCAATGGCAGTCTTAAGATTTAGTCCAGCTACATAATTAAGTACCGTTTGTAACTCTTGTATCCCTTCCATTCCCACAGAAGATGTTGCTAATACTTTTTTTAGCATTTCTAATTTTGTACCATTATCACCAGATAAGGTAATAATAGGTGTAATGGTTTCTATTGCGTGTAGCGTAAGTCCTTTTTCAAGTAATTCTTTTTGAACATTTTCAAGTCCAATTTTTTCGTATTTATCTATTGCTACCGTAATATCTACAATTTTGTCGTGTTCACCAATCAATTCGGCAATACCAGAAAGAATTTTTCTATTATTTAGTTTAATTAAAACATTCAGTTGCAAACGTGTAAATACATCATCAATTAATTGGATTAACTCTACCTCATTTACAAGTGAATCGCTACCTACTATATCCGCATCGCACTGAAAAAATTCGCGATAACGCCCTTTCTGTGGTCTATCAGCCCTCCAAACGGGTTGTATTTGGTATCGTTTGAACGGAAACGTAATTTTATCGCGATATTGCACTACAAAGCGAGCAAAGGGAACAGTTAAATCATAACGCAAACCTTTCTCAGAGAATTTATTTACTAACTTGTTACTCTCTTTAGTAACCAATTCATCAGCAGAAACATTGGCTAAATAATCGCCAGAATTCAGTATTTTAAATAATAATTTATCTCCTTCTTCTCCATACTTACCCATTAATGTGGACAAATTTTCCATAGCAGGAGTTTCTATCTGATTAAATCCGTACAAACGAAATACCTCTTTTATAGTATTAAAAATATAATTTCGTTTGGCCATTTCATTTGGCAAAAAATCGCGTGTACCTTTGGGTATAGTAGGTTTCATTTTTATGTATTATAATGTTATACTCTGTAATACTAGTCGTATGTATACTGTTTTCTTGGCTAGATAGGTTTATACACAAACTATCGCTACAATATTTTTGCGAGTTGCAAAGGTACAAAAAAATATGTTTTTAGCATTTTATTTAGACAAGAAAAAGAAAAAACACTAACTTTGTAAACCAAAAACTAACCATATTCGACGAACACTATGAAACTTGAGGAGATTGCTTGTACACGACACTTTTTACTGGTATCCGATGCCGATTATTTTCCAATTAATGCCTACGCATGTGCCTTACAATTTGCTCAAGGATATGAAAAAAATCTGTCTTTTTTGGTATTGTTAACAAAAAAGCAACTTGCACACCGTGATGTTATTTATGAAACATGGAATAGACAAATAGAAACACTACAAAAAAAAGAGTCGATTGAAATAAAAGTCTTTTTTACCGAATCCTATTTTTCTGAATTAGTTCCTTTTACTGAACAGGCAGAAACTCCGATGTTGTTTTTCGAGATTTCAAAAAACACGCAGTTTAACAATCCACTTAGCATATTTAAACAACTGAAAGAGCTACGTATTCCATTTGTAATTACAAAAGATAGCCAGACCAACCCAATTGATTTATCAAAAATTATTGTTCCAATAGGTTTTTTGACTGAAGAAAAAGAAAAAGCCCCTTATTCGTGTAATATGGGACGTTTTTTACATTCAGAAATTATTTTGTATCAAGCCAATGACTATGGTTCAAAAACGACCAAAAATGTAGAAAGTGTACTAAAATTATACAATCAATTTTCATTGAAAGTCAGCATTATAAAAGCTAAAGCAGATAGTTTTGGTGTAGAAAAAGAAGCCACAATGACTACAGAAAAAATGCAAGCGGGTATGGTATTAGTAAGCACATCTCGCGATTATGGGTTGGACGATATCCTATTTGGACCTAAAGAACTGCATTGTTTGAAACGTGCAACAGTCCCCATTATGTTTATCAATCCCCGTCCAGATTTATATGTTTTGTGTTGGTAAGATATGTAAAAAAATAAAAAAAACGTTGTTAAAAACTATGTAAAAAATCCTTCTTTGTTCAGATAAATTTTATATACCTTTGCACTTCAAAAGAAAAAAAACACCCCCTTATATGAGTAAACAATCTAAGAATCAAAAAAACGGAGTAAAAGCTCCTAAAAAACCAAGCCGTTTTTTTGCGAATCTTATTTCTTTTTTTAAAAATGAGAAACTACACTTCATACTGGGTATGGTATTGTTTGCTTTTGCGGCTTTTTCAGTATTATCCTTATTATCATTTTTAACTCTCGGAGAAAATGACTATAATTTACTCGGATTAAGTTTTGAAGAATTAGCCGAACAGAATAAACAGTTTGAAAACTTTGGTGGAGCAACTGGGGCTCATTTAGCTAATATAGTAATAAACAAGTGGTTCGGGGTTTCGTCTTTTCTATTAGTCTTTTTCATCATTTCAGTAGCGTATAAATTTTTGAATCCTACCACTTCATATTCTTTGTTCAAACGTTTTATTTTTAGTGCGTTTTTTACCATTTGGATATCATTGGCTTTTGGTTTTCTATTGCCAGAAATTTCTCAATTATCATTTATTCAACTGGGTGGTAATCATGGTAATGAAATGGCAAAAATTTTACAGCTATCTATGGGATATAGTGGTGTGATATTGTTGCTTGCAGTATCCTTATTTATGTTTTTAATTATTGGTTTTACTGCTACTTTACCATTTTTCCAAAAAATTGCCAACTTTAACGTTAGTTCTCTTTTTAGAAAGAAAAAAATAGAGGAGACGGTACTAGAAAATAGTGAAGAGATTGAAACAATGGAAAATTCTCCAGAAGAAAATGATTCAGAAACAGAAGAATTTGAAGTATTTGAGGTTGAAGAAGAGAATGAAGAAAAAGAAGATATAAGCTTTGAAGTAATAGAACCCACTAATGAAGATGCTGAACTTGTAGAACAAGCCACTAATGAAGAAGAAATAGACTCTGAAAAGCTAGAAGAGGTAACAAACGAAAATGAAAACGGTGTAAAACTAGTAATCGAAGAAGGTGTAAAAGAAGAAATATACGATAAAATAGCAGAATTAGGCGAATATGACCCTACCCTGGAGTTGCCACATTATAAATATCCTACGTTTGATTTACTGCAAAAATATGACTCAAACAACGAGATAAATCTCGAAGAGCAATCGGCTAATAAAAATAGAATCATTCAAACGCTTGATAATTATGGTATAAAAATAAAAGAAATAAAAGCTACTGTAGGTGCTACCGTAACTTTATACGAAATCATACCAGAAGCAGGTGTTCGTATTTCAAAAATTCGCAATTTAGAAGATGATATTGCATTGAGTTTGTCTGCTTTAGGTATTCGTATTATTGCCCCTATTCCAGGCAAAGGTACTATTGGTATTGAAGTACCAAACAAAACACCACAAATAGTATCAATGCATTCTGTTATTGCTTCTAAAAAGTTTCAAGAAGCTAAACATGAACTGCCAATTGTATTTGGAAAAACTATTACAAACGAGGTATTTACTGTTGATTTGTGCAAAATGCCCCATATATTAGTGGCAGGAGCAACAGGACAAGGAAAATCAGTAGGACTAAATGCGATTATAACATCATTACTTTACAAGAAACACCCTTCGCAATTAAAATTTGTTTTAATTGACCCTAAAAAAGTAGAGTTTAGTATTTACTCAAATATTGAAAAGTACTTTCTTGCTAAATTGCCTGATGCCGACGAAGCTATCATTACCGATGTAACGAAGGTAGTACAAACACTGAATTCGTTGACCAAAGAGATGGATAGTCGTTATGACTTATTAAAAAAAGCACATGTACGTACTATTATTGAATACAACAATAAGTTTGTAAAACGTACACTCAACCCAGATAAAGGACACCGATTTTTACCCTATATCGTTGTTATTATTGACGAATTTGGTGATTTAATAATGACAGCCGGTAAAGACATTGAATTACCCATTGCACGTATAGCCCAATTAGCTAGAGCAGTTGGAATTCATATGATTATTGCTACACAACGCCCTTCGACCAACATCATTACGGGAAGTATAAAAGCGAACTTCCCTGCAAGGGTTGCCTTTAAAGTATCTTCGATGATTGACTCTCGTACTATTTTGGATTGCCCAGGTGCTAATCAATTAATTGGGCGTGGAGATATGCTAATTTCGCAAGGTAGCGATTTGGTTCGCATTCAATGTGCTTTTGTTGATACTCCAGAAATTGATAATATTTGCAAACATATAGAAGGTCAGCGAGGATTTCCTAGCCCATTTTATTTACCAGAAGCAGACGTATCGAATGGTGCTGATACAGATATGAGTGGTGTGGATTTAACTCAACGAGACCCTATGTTTGAAGAAGCAGCCAGACTACTTGTTATTCATCAACAAGGCTCAACTTCGATGATTCAACGAAAATTTTCAATCGGATATAATCGTGCTGGTAGAATTGTTGATCAATTAGAAGCAGCAGGGATATTAGGTCCTCCAGATGGAAGTAAACCTCGCCAATTATTGGTACAAGATGAAATTCAATTAGAACGTATCTTATTAAATTTAAAATAACATAATTACAAACATGAAAAGAGACACAGCCATTTTCGAGATAATCGAAAAAGAAAAAAAGCGTCAACTAAAAGGTATTGAGCTTATTGCATCTGAAAATTTTGTAAGTGAACAAGTAATGGAAGCAATGGGTTCTTGCTTAACAAATAAATATGCCGAAGGCTACCCAGGTAAACGATACTACGGCGGTTGCGAAGTAGTAGACTTAAGTGAGCAATTAGCAATAGATAGATTGAAAGAGCTTTTTGGAGCTGAATGGGCAAACGTACAACCCCACTCTGGTGCACAAGCCAACGCTGCTGTATTTTTAGCATGTATGAATCCTGGAGATAAATTTTTAGGGTTAAACTTATCACACGGAGGACACCTTTCTCACGGATCATTAGTAAATAGTTCTGGTATTTTGTATCATCCTCTTGAGTATAATGTAAAAGCTGAAACAGGTAGAGTGGATTACGACCAAATGGAAGAAGTAGCCATGCGTGAAAAACCAAAAATTATTGTAGGAGGAGCTTCTGCATACTCACGTGATTGGGATTACGCACGCATGCGTAAAATTGCAGATGCAGTTGGTGCTATTCTGATGATTGATATGGCTCACCCTGCTGGTCTTATTGCTGCAGGATTGTTAAACAACCCTTTGAAATATGCACATATCGTAACCTCTACTACTCATAAAACATTAAGAGGTCCAAGAGGTGGTATTATTCTTTTAGGCAAAGATTTTCCAAATCCATGGGGAAAAACCACACCTAAAGGAGAAATAAAAATGATGTCAGCGTTATTAGACTCAGCTGTTTT
This sequence comes from Bacteroidales bacterium, assembly GCA_012519885.1. Taxonomy (GTDB): domain Bacteria; phylum Bacteroidota; class Bacteroidia; order Bacteroidales; family Paludibacteraceae; genus JAAYPI01. The sequence goes on along the minus strand of JAAYPI010000064.1, from coordinate 24,123 downwards.
TCCTGGCATACAAGGAGGTCCACTAGAACATGTTATTGCATCTAAAGCTGTTGCTTTTGGCGAAGCTTTACAACCAGAATATAAAGTATATCAACAACAAGTACAAAAAAATGCAGCTGTTTTAGCAAACGCATTTATCAATAAAGGATATAAAATTATATCTGATGGAACGGATAATCACTCCATGCTGATTGACTTACGTGCAAAATTCCCTGATTTAACTGGAAAGATTGCGGAAAAAGCATTAGAAAAAGCAGATATTACTGTAAACAAAAATATGGTACCTTTTGATAGCCGTAGCCCATTCCTTACATCAGGTATTCGTGTTGGTACTCCTGCTATTACAACTCGTGGTGCAAAAGATGATGTAATGCTTGAAATTGTGAATTTAATGGATACTGTATTATGTAATCCAGAAGATGAAAGCATCATAACTAGTGTGCGTAAAAAAGTAAACGATATGATGACTGCTTTTCCTTTATTTGCTTATTAATCAAAAAAATACTATATACAAGTGAAAACAAAACCCATAAATCAAACAGCTCCTTTTAAAGTATTTTCGGGCACCAAATCGAGATACTTAGCTGAAAAAATTTGCGAGAGCATAGGATGTAAATTAGGCGAAATGAATATTCAACACTTTGCTGATGGTGAATTTGCCGTATCATACGAGGAATCCATACGCGGAGATGAAGTTTTTTTAGTACAATCTACATTTCCCAATTCCGATAATATCATGGAATTATTACTAATGATAGATGCAGCTAAACGTGCTTCTGCCCGTAAAATTGTAGCTGTTATCCCTTATTTTGGATGGGCTCGTCAAGATAGAAAAGATAAACCTCGCGTATCTATTGGGGCGAAAATGATTGCAGATATGCTAGGTGTAGCTGGTATTAATCGCTTAATAACACTTGATTTACATGCCGATCAAATACAAGGATTTTTCAATGTACCAGTCGACCACTTATATGCCTCATCGATTTTTTTACCTTATATCCAATCGCTTAAATTAAAAGATTTAGTGATTGCATCTCCTGATGTTGGTGGATCGAAAAGAGCCAATACATATGCTAAGCATTTAGGTGTTGATTTGGTTCTTTGTCATAAAACACGTGTAAAAGCTAACGAAGTAGAAGGGTTAAAGATTATTGGAGACATTCAAGGTAAAAATGTAATATTAGTAGATGATATGGTAGATACTGCTGGCACAATTACCAAAGCTGCAGATATAATGATATCCGAAGGAGCTCTCTCAGTGCGTGCTATTGCTTCGCATGCTGTATTGTCTGATCCTGCCATAGAACGTATAGAAAAATCGAAACTAACCGAAATTATTTTTACAAATTCCATTCCTCTAAGAAAGGAAAGTCCAAAAATCCGAATTTTGAGTATTGCAGACTTATTAGGCGATACAATTCTTCGTGTAAACACCAATGAATCAATTAGTTCCAGTTATTTAACATAACAGAAGACATCTATTTACAAACATAGAGATAGCTACCCTCGGGTAGTTATTTCTATTTAATCACTACACCCAATACTATGCGAAAAAAGAAAAATCTTCCTTTACTAGAGCAGATAACTATTACAGATGTAGCAGCCGAGGGAAAAGCCATAGCACGCTACAATGACATGGTAATTTTTATTCCATTTGCTGTACCTGGCGATGTGGTAGATATACAAATTACACGCAAAAAAAATTCGTATGCTGAAGGAAAAATAGTAACTACGCATTCTTATTCAACGAACCGTGAAACACCATTTTGCGAACATTTTGGAATATGTGGTGGATGTAAGTGGCAAAATCTACCCTATGCTTCCCAATTAACATACAAACAAAAACAGGTGTATGATAATTTAACACGCATTGGAAAAATTCAATCTTTTGACATGTTACCCATTTTGGGGTCTGAACAAACTCAATTTTATCGCAACAAACTTGAGTTTACGTTCTCAAATAAAGCATGGATGAATTATGACATGCTACAAGCTGGTGCGCCCAGAACAGCAGCATTGGGTTTTCATATTCCAGGTATGTTTGACAAAGTATTACATATTGAAAAATGTTGGCTACAAGATGAAATATCCAATATGATTAGAAATACTCTACATGAATTTTGTCAACAACAACATATTAGCTATTTCGATTTAAAAGAACAACATGGCATGATGCGTAACGTTATTGTACGCACTAGCACTACGGGCGAGATTATGGTTATTGTAGTTTTTTATGAAAAAGATCAATCAATCATCAATGAAATGCTAAGCTATTTACTCAAAAAAGTGCCATCTATCAGTTCATTGTTATACATTCATAATACAAAAGCGAATGATACTATTTCTGATCAAGAAATACATGTATTTCACGGTTCTGACCATATATTTGAACAAATGGAAGGGCTAAAATTTAAAATCGGACCTAAATCATTTTATCAAACAAATAGTCGTCAAGCCTACGAGTTGTATAAAATTACACGTGATTTTGCTTCACTTACAGGCAACGAACTGGTGTATGATTTGTATACTGGCACTGGTACTATTGCTAACTTTGTGGCAAATAGAGCTCAAAAAGTAATTGGTATCGAATATGTACCCGAAGCCATAGAAGATGCAAAAGTAAATGCCTCTATCAACAATATTACCAATACATCTTTTTTTGCTGGCGACATGAAAGATATCTTGAATGAATCATTCATTAAAACACAAGGTAAACCAGATGTGATTATAACAGATCCTCCACGTGCAGGTATGCATGATGATGTGATTAAGGCAATTTTGTTTGCATCTCCCAAAAAGATTGTATATGTAAGTTGCAATCCAGCAACTCAAGCCCGAGATATTCTATTACTATCCGAAAAATATCGTGTTATAAAAGTACAAGCCGTGGATATGTTTCCACATACACATCACGTAGAAAGTGTTGCATTGCTCGAAGAAAAAGAAAGTTTATAAAATGTGTATCCAATATGCCTATTACAACTCTCCTATCGGTTTGTTAGAAATAAAATCAACCGAAGAAAAACTTTTAGGCATACAATTTGTTGATACAATTACAGATTACAGCAAAAAAAATTGTGCTATTGCTACTCTTTGTATCCAACAGCTTGATCTCTATTTTCATCAACAGTTGGAAAAATTTACTTTGCCAATTGAATATCCATCAGATAGCTCAAATTTTGCGATAAACGTTTGGAATGCTCTTTTAACTATACCGTATGGTACTACTTATAGCTACAAAGAGTTAGCTGAAAAAATTGGTCAACCAAGCAGTGCTAGGGCAATAGGAAATGCCTGTAGAAAAAACCCTTTTGTAATAGTAATACCTTGTCATAGAGTTATTTGCCACAATGGTAAATTAGGAGGGTATATAGGAGGCATAGAAGTAAAAAAACAGTTAGTGTATAACGAAAAAAAAGGCTAAGTATATACTACTCAGCCTTCTTCTCCTTTTATTTATTAACTACTCATTATCAGGGGTTGTATAACCAAAGATAAAATCAAAAAAATTAAATATGTTTTCCATTCCTTTATATAATATTCCTTCTTCTTTCATAATTGTAAGTTTTAACTAGTTTAACACTTATCGCCAATCTTCTACTTATTTACGATGTTTCTTTTCTCTGCTAGTTGTATGTCCAAATAATATATCGAACAATTTAAGGTCATTTGCACCTCTATATGTTATTGTGTTATACATGACTGTAAAATTTAAAATTTATATAGTTTTCCGACATTTAGAAACACTATTTACTTTTTTTCTTTTCGCTTATTTTTCTTTCAGAACTTGAATGTCCCAAGATAATATCAAATAATTTTAAATCTCCAAGTCCTTTATATGCCATCGCTTTGTACATAGTTGTAAATTTAATTGGTTCAACACTTTTTTGTAACGAATCTTGCGGTTAGCAATCATTTCCATTTTATTGACCCTTAATTTTCTAAAACTAAAGAGTCAAAAATCTGATTCTGTGTCATAATTTTGTCTCCTTTCATTATTTTAATTATTCATTTGTTAGCCATTCGCTCTCGAATGCATTACAAATATATGCTGTAAAACATATATTTTACAACTTTCGTCAAATAATATGATAAAAATGAGAAGAAAATAGGCTTTTAGGCTAAAAAACCAGACCAAACAAAGGAATTTTGAAACAAATTTGTAATATTTACCTGTTTTGGGAAGATTCCAAAGACAGAAGAACCTGACCCTGACATGGATGCATATAAAGCTCCCTGCTGGTACAAACTATCTTTAATCTGTTCAATTTCTGGGTGTTGAATAAAAACATTCGTTTCAAAATCATTAAAAATAACATGTTTCCATTCTTTTATTGGTAGTAAATGAATTGTTTTTAAATCAAAATCAGGTTTTTGAGGATTGATATTTTTATATGCCTGCGGAGTTGATACGTGAATAGGCGGTTTTACTAAAACAAGGAAATAACCAGACAAAGAAAATGAAATGGGATGAAACTCATTACCAATCCCTGTAGCGAATACTGGTTTATTCTGTATAAAAAAAGGGCAATCTGCACCAATCTTGGATGCAATGTATTCTAATTCGGCAATGGATAAACCTAAATTATAGGTCGTATTTAATAAGGTAAGAACAAAAGCAGCATCTGCCGAACCACCTCCCAATCCTGCACCAAAAGGGATATTCTTTTCTAAAGTAAAATTAAGATTTGGTAAGTTGTGCGATAATTTAAGCAAATTGTATGCTTTCATTACTAAATTATCTGAGGTATTCCCATCTATACGGATACCTGATATGATAAGTGAAGAATCGTTTGTATCCGAAATATGACACTCTATTTTATCTTTTAATGGAATAGGATAAAATATCGTTTCTAAATTGTGGTAACCATCGGTTCGTTTTTCGGTAACAAACAACCCAATATTTATTTTTGCATTCGGATACGTAATCATATATATAGAATAATAGTGCAAAGGTATAACTTTTCAACAATTCAGAATGAGGATTGTTCAAAAATACCTTTTCTAAATATGAAAAAAAGTGCTATTTTTGAACCTCATTAGCAAAGACCATGGAAAAGACAAAAAAACCACGCAAAAAAGAACCAGAATACGGAAAAGTACCTCAGTACGTTGTATCTGAATACGGAGGAAAACTGCCACCTCAAGCAATTGAATTGGAAGAAGTGGTTTTAGGGGCTTTGATGTTAGAAAAAGATGCTTATGTAGCGGTGTGCGAATTTCTCAAAAAAGAATGTTTTTACAAGGATGTACACCAAACAATATACGAAGCAATTACCAATCTATCGTTAAATCAAGAACCTGTTGACCTACTAACTGTATCCCAACAATTAAAACGTATGGGAAAATTAGAAGAAGTAGGAGGACAATCTTTTATTTCAGAACTAACAGGGAAAGTGGCTTCTGCCGCTAATATAGAATATCATGCTCAAATTATTGTTCAAAAGTATTTGTCGAGAGAATTAATACGTATCTCGTCTGATATCCAAAAGAAGGCGTATGATGAAAAGCAAGACGTTGATGAATTAATGCAAGATGCTGAAGGACAGCTTTTTGAAATTACACAACGAAACCTTAAAAAAGACGTTACACACATTCAACCAGTCATAAGCAAAGCTATTGATTTGATTGAAATTGCTGCCAACAAACAAGATGGATATACAGGCATTCCATCAGGCTTTAATGGCATTGATACGATTACATCTGGATGGCAAAAATCCGACCTTATTATTATAGCTGCACGTCCAGCTATGGGAAAAACGGCTTTTGTACTGTCTATGGCAAAAAATATGGCTTTAGATTATGAACATCCAGTAGCTGTTTTCTCTCTTGAAATGTCTAATATACAATTAGTTAACCGTTTAATTGTAAATGTAGCTGAAATAGAGGGAGACAAAATTAAACGTGGAAAGTTAGCTCCATTTGAGTGGGAACAATTGCGTTTGCGAACTGCAACATTGCAAAAAGCTCCAATTTTTGTTGATGATACCCCTAGCCTTTCAGTATTTGAATTACGAACAAAAGCCCGCCGATTAGTTAAAGAGCATAAAATACAATGTATTATAATCGACTACTTGCAATTAATGAATGCCAGCGGCATGACGTATGGAAGCCGTGAACAAGAGGTAAGTATTATTTCGAGGTCATTAAAAGGCTTGGCAAAAGAACTTGATATTCCCATCATTGCTTTATCACAGTTAAATCGTGGTGTAGAAGGACGTACTGGAGCTGACAAACGCCCTCAATTATCAGACCTGCGCGAATCGGGAGCAATAGAACAAGATGCGGATATGGTACTGTTTATCCATCGCCCTGAATATTATAAGATTACACAAGACGAACAAGGAAACGATTTAAGAGGTAAAGCCGAAATTATTATTGCCAAGCATCGAAATGGTTCTACAGGCGATGTACTTTTACGTTTCAAACAAGACTTTATTAAATTTACCAATCTTGCATCAGAAGAATCGTATGCTGAATTTCAAAGTAAAAGTACAGACAGTCAAGAACATGATTTTTTGCAAGCAAATACGTATTCTAATTCTTCACCATTTTAAACTATATTTATATTCATGCAAAATTTATTATTATTAGGAGACGAAGCAATAGCACAAGGAGCTATTGATGGTGGTATTTCAGGTGTGTATGCTTATCCAGGCACCCCATCTACCGAAATAACAACCTATATTCAAGAAACAACCGACAAAAGAGAGATACGTAGCGATTGGTCGGTAAATGAAAAAACAGCTATGGAGGCTGCTATGGGTTTATCTTATGTAGGGAAACGAGCCTTAGTATGTATGAAACATGTTGGCTTGAATGTTGCTGCAGATGCCTTTATTAATGCTGCTATTACAGGAATAAATGGAGGAATAGTAGTTTTAGTAGCTGATGATCCATCCATGCATTCGTCTCAAAACGAACAAGATTCACGTTTTTATGGTAAATTTGCACTTATTCCAATTCTTGAACCTAGTAATCAACAAGAAGCATATGATATGGCTTATACTGGTTTTGAACTTTCAGAAAAATTAGGCTATCCAATATTAATGCGTATTACCACACGATTAGCTCATTCCCGATCAGGCATTATACGTAAACCACAAAAGCAACAACGCCCTATATCGTTACCCACAAATAGAAAACAGTTTATTTTACTACCTGCCATTGCAAGACAACGTTATAGTGCTTTGTTGGCAGCACAAAGTGAATTTGAAGAACAAGCAAATAACTCACTATACAATGAATATATTGATGGAGTGAACAAAAAAATGGGAATAATAGCCTGTGGGTTAACATTTAATTACCTGATGGAGAATTTCCCCAACGGATGTGAATATCCCATTGTAAAAATTGGACAATACCCATTGCCTCGTAAAAAAATTGAAAGGTTAATAGACGAATGCGAAAGCATATTGGTAATTGAAGATGGATATCCCCTAGTGGAAGAATTACTAAAAGGCTATACAGGAAAGGGCATACAGGTAAAAGGAAAACTTGATGGCACGCTACCTCGACAAGGAGAACTCAACCCCAATAATGTGGGGCAAGCTTTTGGGTTTACTCTAGAAAAAGACATTACTATACCAGAAGTAGTAAAAATGCGTCCACCATCGCTTTGCAAAGGATGTGGGCATATTGATTTGTACGAATCATTGGTAAAAGTGCTCAAAGACTATCCTACTGCTCGTGTTTTTAGCGACATTGGTTGTTATACTTTAGGAGCATTGCCTCCCTATACTGCCATTGATACTTGTTTGGATATGGGAGCATCTATTACGATGGCAAAAGGGGCAGCCGATGGTGGTTTGCATCCATCTGTTGCAGTAATTGGTGATTCTACATTTACCCACTCAGGTATTACTGGACTAATAGATTGTGTAAATGACAATAGCAATGTTACCATCATTATTGTTGATAACGAAACAACGGCAATGACTGGTGGACAAACATCGTCTGGGACAGGAAAACTTGAAGCAATTTGTCAAGCCGTAGGAGTTGACGAAAATCATATACATGTATGCGAACCACTAAAGAAAAATATTGACTACATAGTACAACTTATCAAAAAAGAAATCAGCTATACTGGAGTGTCCGTAATTATTCCTCGCAGAGAGTGTATACAAACTTTAAAACGTAAAAAGAAATAAACTATGAAAATAGACATCATTTTATCAGGTGTAGGTGGTCAAGGAATTTTATCTATTGCTGCCGTTATTGGACAAGCTGCTCTTGAAAACAAGCATTATATGAAACAATCCGAAGTACATGGTATGAGCCAGCGTGGTGGAGATGTACAAGCCAATTTACGTATTTCGGATAAGCCAATTTTCTCTGACTTAATACCTTTGCAACAAGCTGACCTTATTTTGTCTCTCGAACCGATGGAAGCATTGCGTTATATGCCTTATGTAAAAGAAGCTGGATGGATAGTAACTAATGAAACTCCATTCAAAAATATTAGCAATTATCCAAACGAAGCTGATATTGAAGATGAAATAAAGAAACACAAGAATCATATTTTAATTAATATTGACGAAATAGCAAAAGAAGTAGGTTCTGCACGCACTGCAAATATGGTTTTATTAGGAGCTGCTCTCCCATTTTTATCTTTACCAGAAGAAGATATAGAAGATGCTATATCTGCCATTTTTGAGAAAAAAGGAGAAGAAATTATTAAATTAAACATCAAAGCCTTACGTGCTGGATCTGAAATAAGTAGAAACATTTTAAATAAATAATAATATGCTGAAAAATATTTTATCTGTTACTGGAAAACCTGGTTTATATAAATTATTGTCTGGAAATAAAAAAATGATTATAGCCGAATCATTAATTGATGGTAAAAAATCGCCTGTGCACTCGCACGAAAAAGTAATTTCGTTGGCAGATATTGCCATTTATACTGATACTAAAGAAGTTCCCCTGCGTGAAGTGTTTGCTGCGTTGCTTGAAAAAAGTGAAGGGAAAGAAAGCCTTGATTCAAAGGTATCTAGCACCGATGAACTAAAAAAACACTTTGCAACAGTTTTACCTGATTATGATAGAGATAGAGTGCATAATAGTGATATCAAAAAAATATATGCCTGGTATAACCTACTAATCAAAAATAATATTACAGATTTCTCGGAAGAAAAGGAAAACGAAGAAGTTGTATCTGAATAAATATGTTTCATCGTTTAGGTTATAGCTAAGGAGCAAAGACGTAAACGATGAAAATTAAAACAGATTGTGTTATACCCTAAAACCTTGTTTTTGAAGGAAACTCAATAACATTGCAGAAAATGTTTCGTTATTACTTTTTGTATAACGAACATCCGTAAATACTTGAGCCAGTGTTTCTTTTTTGTTATCTAAAACAAATTGTTTCATTTCAGGCAGGTTTTCTTTTTCTGCATACATGTTTCTAATAGCATCTTCTGTATAATCAGTATACTGTTCGTAATGCACCAATGATCTCGTTGGTAATCTATCTGTTTGGTTTGGTATAGAAGCTGGATAACCTACTGTAATAGTTGTAATAGGCACAACAAAACGAGGTAAATGTAATATGCTGCTAATTTTTTCGGCAAAATAATTGGTAGTACCTAAGTAACATATGCCCAAGCCTTTTGACTCTGCAGCAATAGCAAAGGTTTGAGCAACAATGGTAGCATCAATTGTGGCTGTAATAAATGACAAAAAATTATCATACCCTGGAATGGCTTTGTTGTATTCACACCATTTAGTAAACCGGTTAAAATCGGCACAAAAAGTTAAAACTATCGGAGCTTGTACAATCATGGGTTGATTAAAATGACATGGAGCTAATTGTTTTTTCATTTCTTCATCGCGTGTTACAACCACACTATATACTTGCATATTGCCCGTATTTGAACTTCTAAATGAAGTTTCTAATAAATCTATTAACAATTGCTCACTTATGTTTTTATCCGAATACTGACGAACAGTAGCTCTATTTTTAAGTAAACTAATCATATGGTATATATGTATTTATTAATTTACAAAAATACTCAATTTCTCTCAATAAACAAATTAAATAAATTACGAATATTAAATTAATGTGATTTTTTTTGACAACTTTTTCATCTAAAAATATTAATAAAATACTAATAATCATGTATTTATAAAATATTTTTGACAACTTTACAAAAAAGAAAAATAAATTTACTGCAATTATTTTACATTTTTATTTATAAAAAACTTTGTTAAGTAAAAAAAATAGTGTAACATTGTAGTCCCGTGAAGCACGAAACCAACTTTTTATAATCGACATAAAATCAATATTTTAGAAAAAAATGGAACAAAAAACGTACACATTTGATGAGGCATTGCAAGCATCAATCCCTTATTTTGAAGGAGATGAGTTAGCAGCAAAAGTATGGATAAACAAATACGCACTAAAAGATTCTTACGGGAATATTTACGAAAAAACACCTGATGATATGCATTGGCGTTTGGCAAATGAAATAGCACGTATTGAATCAAAATATCCAAATGCATTAACAGCTGATGAATTGTTTGAATTAATGCGAAATTTCAAGTACATTGTTCCACAAGGAAGCCCCATGACGGGTATTGGCAATCATCACCAAATAGCATCCTTATCCAATTGTTTTGTTATTGGTTTTACTGGCGAGTCCGATTCGTATGGAGCTGTAATAAAAATAGATGAAGAACAAGTGCAATTGATGAAACGTAGAGGTGGCGTTGGGCATGATTTGTCTCATATTCGCCCAAATGGTTCTCCAGTAAAAAATTCAGCACTTACATCAACAGGTATTGTTCCGTTTATGGAACGCTATTCAAACTCTACACGCGAAGTAGCCCAAGACGGAAGAAGAGGAGCATTAATGTTAAGTGTATCAATTAAACACCCCGATGCAGAGTCATTTATTGATGCAAAGCTAGAGCAAGGAAAAGTAACAGGAGCGAATGTATCAGTAAAAATACATGATGACTTTATGAATGCTATCATCAATAAAGTTCCATATGTTCAACAATATCCAGTATTCTCGAAAGAACCCAAATTTAAAAAAGAAATAGATGCTGAACAATTATGGAAAAAGATTGTTCACAACGCATGGAAATCTGCCGAACCAGGTGTTTTATTTTGGGATACAATCATAAAAGAATCTTTACCAGATTGTTATGCCGATTTAGGTTATCAAACGGTATCTACTAACCCTTGCGGTGAAATTCCTTTATGTTCGTATGATAGTTGTCGTTTACTGGCATTGAACTTATATTCTTATGTGGAAAATCCATTTACTTCTGAAGCCAAATTCAATTTTGAATTATTCAAAAAACATTCTCAATTAGCACAAAAAATAATGGATGACATTATTGATTTGGAAATGGAAAAAATTGATAAAATTCTAGAAAAAATTGCTTCTGACCCAGAAGATGCTAGCATTAAATTAACAGAAGAACAACTGTGGCTAAAAATTAAAAACAAAACAGAAAAAGGACGTAGAACGGGTGTTGGGACAACTGCAGAAGGAGATATGTTGGCAGCTTTAGGATTACGCTACGGAAGTGAAAAAGCAACAGAATTTTCCGAATTAGTACATAAAACATTAGCTATAGAAGCATATCGTTCGTCTGTAACAATGGCTAAGGAAAGAGGGGCTTTTGAGGTATATGATACAGAAAGAGAAAAAAACAATCCATTTGTATTGCGGTTAAAAGATGCTGATCCTGAATTATACAGTGAAATGGCAAAATATGGACGCAGAAACATCGCATGTTTAACCATTGCTCCTACTGGAACCACAAGTATGATGACTCAAACAACATCTGGTATAGAGCCAGTATTTATGCCGGTGTATAAACGTCGTAGAAAAGTAAATCCAAACGATCAAGATACACGCGTTGATTTTGTAGATGAACTTGGTGATACTTGGGAAGAATACATGATTTTCCACCACAAATTTGCAACATGGATGGAAGCGAATGGATATCCTACTGCCAAAAAGTATACATCCGAAGAAATTGAAGAATTAGTAAAAAAATCACCTTATTTCAAAGCTACATCAGCCGATATTGACTGGATGCAAAAAGTACATATGCAAGGTAGAGTTCAAAAATGGGTAGACCATTCTATTAGTGTTACCATTAATTTACCGAACGATGCAACAGAAGAATTGGTAGGAAATCTTTATATTGAAGCATGGAAAAGTGGTTGCAAGGGATGTACAGTTTACAGAGAAGGCTCACGCTCTGGTGTTCTTATCTCTGCTAACAGTGAGAAAAAAGAAAAAGATCCATGCAATTGTTATCCAGAAATAACACCCAAACGCCCTAAAGAATTGGAATGCGAGATTGTTCGTTTCCAAAACAACAAAGAAAAATGGATTGCTTTTGTTGGATTATTAGATGGAAGACCGTACGAAATTTTCACGGGGCTAGCTGACGATGATGATGGCATTTTATTACCTAAAAACATTACGAGTGGAAAAATTATTCGTAATTACAATGAAGAAACTGGGGTTAAGAGTTATGATTTCCAATTCTCTAACAAACGTGGATATAAAACAACTATCGAAGGTTTATCACATAAATTTAACCCAGAATATTGGAATTATGCCAAACTAATTTCTGGAGTATTACGTTATGGTATGCCTATAGATCAGGTTGTTAGATTAGTTAATGGTCTGCAACTTAACAACGAATCAATTAACACTTGGAAAAATGGTGTTGAAAGAGCATTAAAAAAATACATTCCTGATGGAACCCAAGCAAAAGGACAAGTATGCCCAAAATGCGGTGACACTTTAGTTTTTGAAGAAGGGTGTTTGATTTGTAAAAAATGTGGTTACTCAAAATGTGGTAGCTAATCTACTTAATCTACTATGTTAGGGTGTGTAATAACCACCCTAACATGTTAATTTCTTGTATGGTACAGAATAAAATAGTGTTAATTACAGGTGCTAGTTCGGGTATAGGACTAGTTACCGCTGTTCAACTTGCTGAACAAGGGTATATAGTCTTTGCAAGCTCTAGAAGAGGCAACTCATCTGTTAATCTTCCTAACCTGCATTTTGTGCAAGCCGATGTCAACGACAAGGATCAAATGAAAAATGTTATTGAACTAATCGTAAAGCAATACAAAAAAATTGATGTTGTTATTTGTAATGCTGGCAATGGAATTGCAGGGGCAATCGAGGACTGTAGTAGTGATGAAATTCGTTTTCAAATGGAAACAAATTTCTATGGTGTAGTAAATACAATTCAACAGTGTTTACCTTATTTACGTGAACAAAAGAATGGAAAAATACTAGTTATTTCTTCGTTGGCTGCAATATTCCCCATACCCTATCAGGCATTCTACGCTGCAAGCAAAGCAGCTGTACACATACTAACACAAGCTCTTTCGATTGAATTAAAGCGTTTTAACATTCAAGTATGTAGCATCTTGCCTGGAGATACGAAAACAAACTTCACCAAAGCACGTTCGTATGCCGTACAAGCCCAATCCCCTACTTCTGTATATAAAGAAAAAATGCTTGCCTCTGTTGCCAAAATGGAACAAGATGAACAAAACGGAATGAAACCCGATAATGTAGCAAAAACTATTGTAAAACAAGTAATGGCTAAAAAAATGGGGAAAGTAATCGTACCAGGTATTTCGAATAAAATCTTGTACGGATTAGCTCATATATTACCAACCAAACTATTGCTGGCACTACTGCATAAATTGTATAACTAACATATAACCTACAAATAAGAGCAACAATAATCTACAACCGTATTCACTTTTAACTTGAACGACGATTTAGCAGGTACGTGAAACGAATCTCCTTCAGCATAAGATTTCCATTCTGATTCGTTAGGTAGTAATACATCCATATTACCTCCCAACATTTCCATTAATTCAGCACTATCTGTTCCAAACTCATACTCTCCTGGCATCATTATACCTAGGGTTTTACGTGTACCATCAGGAAATAATACTGTTCGGCTAGTAACATTGCCATTAAAATATACGTTGGCTTTTTTTTCAATACTTACGTTGTTAAATCGCATAATAAACGGATTTGATAGTTATATTAATTTGATAATTCATTTTTTTTTGTTTCCACATCTTCTGCCAATAATTCCCACTCATAATATTTTTGCTCCAATGCTCGTTTTTTCTGCGTATAGGATGCAACAAAAGAAACATTAGCCGCATTTTCAGGTTGGAACATGGCTTGTTCTATCTGTTCAATTTCTTGTTCGAGTTTAGCAATATCATGTTCGCATGTTTCTACTAATTTTTCTGCTTTTCGTAGGTTTTTTATACGCTCTTTGCGTTCCTCATAAGATAATTTCTGGTCAGTTTCAAGTTGCACACTACTAATTGTTTCTTTATTGGGCAGAACCTTTCTCTCAATCTCTTGCACAGAACTAAGTTTCTTTTTTTTCAAAAAGTCATACACACCACCTATATGTTCAATGATTTTTTTATCAGCAAATTCATACACCTTCGTTACCAAACCATCTAAAAATTCTCTATCGTGAGAAACCACAATCACAGTTCCATCAAACTCTTTGATAGCTTGTTTTAATACATCTTTTGAACGTATATCTAAATGGTTTGTTGGCTCATCTAAAATAAGCAAATTAACTGGATGCAACAATAATCTAATCATTGCCAACCGACTGCGTTCTCCTCCTGAGAGCACTTTTACTTTTTTATCAGCCTCTTCGCCACCAAACATAAATGCACCTAATATATCCCGAATTTTTGTACGAATATCCCCAACAGCCACATCATCAATAGTTTCAAAAACAGATTTCGATTCGTTTAACAGAGAAGCTTGATTTTGAGCAAAATAACCTATTTTCACATTGTGCCCAAGAGTCAACTTACCAGCATACTCAATCTCGTTCATGATACATTTTACCAAAGTTGACTTTCCCTCTCCATTTTTTCCTACAAATGCCACTTTTTCTCCTCTTTTAATAGTAAGGTCGACATTTGAGAACACAACATAATTGCCATATAATTTGGCAAGACCTTCAGCAATTACAGGAAAACTTCCAGAACGCGGAGCAGGTGGAAATTTGAGACGTAATGAACTCGTATCCTCTTCATCTACCTCTAATCTGTCAATTTTATCGAGCTGTTTAATTCTACTTTGTACTTGAACAGCTTTAGAAGTTTTGTACCGAAAACGCTCAATAAATTCTTCGGTATCTTGTATTTGCTTCTGTTGATTTTCATACGCACGCAATTGTTGTTCTCTACGTTCTTTGCGAAGTTCAAGGTACGTTGAATAATTAGCTCTATAATCGTATATTTTACCCAAACTAATTTCAATTGTGCGTGTAGTTACAGCATTAATAAAGGCTTTATCATGCGAAACTAACATAACCGCATTGGCTCTACTTGCCAAAAAATTTTCTAACCATTGTATTGATTCTATATCCAAATGATTCGTTGGTTCATCTAACAGTAATACATCAGGACGTTGGAGCAACAATTTTGCTAATTCAATTCGCATACGCCAACCACCACTAAATTCCTTGGTAGGTCGTGCCAAATCTGTGCGTAAAAATCCTAAACCAAACAAGGTTCGTTCAATATCAGCCACATAATTCACCCCACCCAACATAGCAAGTTGTTCGTTGAGATGTGTAATCTCTTCAATAAGCGAATGGTATGAATCAGATTCATAATCATCTCGTTCGCATAGTAATATATTATTTTTCTCTATTTGATCTTGAATTTCCAAAATATGGGCAAAAGCCTTTTCAGCTTCTTCATATACGGTGGCATCATCGTTGTGAATCATATGCTGTGGTAAATAACCGATGGTTAAATCCTTAGGAATAATGCACTGACCACGTGTAGGCTCTTGTAAGCCTGCAATAATTTTAAGCATTGTACTTTTTCCAGCACCATTTTTACCAACCAATGCTATTCTGTCTTTTTTGTTTACAACATATGATATGTTATCAAACAATGCTTTTGCACCAAATTCTACTGTAAGTCCTTCTATTGAAATCATAATGCAAAGATAAATGGTATTTTTCAATACAGAAATTTTAATCTCATTGTAATCGTTTTTTTCGCAATATTATATGTATTTTTGTTGCTATCCTTAGTATACTACTTATGAAACCATTTTTACAACAAGTTGCTTCTGTATTTTACCACACATATAAAGAGGATCTGACTGATTTTTGCTTTGTGTTTCCAAATAGGCGTTCTGGACTATTTTTTGAAAAATACCTAATGGAAACCGCCCAACACACCTTTTTTTCGCCTACAATTACTAGCATTTCCGATTTTTGTGCTTCGCACTCTATGTTGCAACTTGAAGATAAAATGGGTTTATTGTTTCGATTATATGGTATATATCAATCCATTGCAAATAAACATGAAACGTTTGATTCATTTGCATCCTTTGGAGAAATTTTGTTAAGTGATTTTGATGACATTGATAAATATTTAGTAAATGCTGAAGATATATTTCAAAATGTAAAAGAACTACAATCCATTAACTATTTGCCCGATTATTTAACAAACGAACAAAAAATAATTATACAACGCTTTTGGAATAACTTTAATCCTGAACCTAAACGACAACAAGAATTTTTGGCTACATGGGAAATATTGTTTCCTTTATATCAATCCTTTAAAGATGATTTAAAAAAGAATAATTTGGCATATGAAGGTATGTTGCTACGCGAATTGGCTGAAAATGGCATACATGCTTCCTATAACAAAATAGTATTTGTTGGATTCAATGCTTTGAGTAAAGTGGAAAAAACATTATTCTTACAACTAAAAAAACAAAAAAAGGCTGATTTTTATTGGGACTACGAGGGAGAATTTGTGCAAGATAAAACAAATAAGGCTTATACCTATGTAGCTGAAAATTTAATGCTATTTCCGTCTCAATTAAAATTTGAAAAAGAAATTATTGGAAATAAATACGTTGAAGCAATCGCCATTCCATCAAGTGTTGGTCAGGCAAAACAAGTTCATCAAATTTTGCAACATCTTGGTATTGAGAATATAAGTACAGAAACAGCCATAGTGCTTTCTAATGAAAATCTTCTTCTTCCAATGCTTTTTTCATTACCTAATCACATAGATAAGGTAAATATTACCATGGGCTATCCCCTAGTATTTACTCCTATTAAAGAATTAATTGATAATTTATTAGCCTTACAAAAATCAGCCAATACAAACACCGAAGGAAAAACTTTTTTCTATTATAAACAAGTTTTATCTTTATTATCACATAGATATATTTACAACGAAAACAATACTAACTATCAAGAGCTTATAAAGAAGATACATAGTAATAACTGGATACGTATACCAGCTCTCAATTTACAAATAGACACGTTATTGTGCTTACTATTTAAGCCTTGTAACACAGCCTCATTATGTGATTATCTTATAGCTATTATTGGGCATTTACTGGCAGAAAGAAAATCAGTTTCCATAAACAACTCTGATGAAAACAATCAATTGATGGAACAAGAGTTTCTATACCAATGTTTTATTGCTCTTCAACGTATGCAAGATTTACTTAACCAATGGAACATTCCATTATCATTAGATACACTAAGCAAGCTTATTAAACGATTACTTAGTACTATTGTTATCTCGTTTGAAGGAGAACCGTTGGCTGGATTACAAATTATGGGAATGCTCGAAACTCGTTGTTTGGATTTTAAAAACTTAATAATTACTTCATTTAACGAGGGTATTTTTCCTAAAAACGAATCATCGCCCTCATTTATTCCTTATAACTTACGTAAGGGTTTTGATTTGCCCACCACCGAACATCAAGATGCCATTTTTGCCTATCATTTTTATCGGCTATTCCATAGAGCATCCTCTGTATACCTACTTTATGACACACGTACCGAGATAATGAATACGGGTGAAAAAAGCCGTTTTATTAATCAACTACGCTATGGTTACGGAATTCCTATTGTAGAAAAAACCCTTACTTATAACACATCTTTAGCTAAAACTAATGCTATTCGCATTGATAAAACACCCGCAATAATGGATAAATTACATGCCATTGTTTTATCGCCTTCAAGCATTAATACATTCATTACTTGTCCATTACAATTTTATTTTTCATATATTGAAAACATAAAACAAACAGATAGTGTTACCGAATCTATTGAGGCGAATATATTTGGGTCCATATTTCATTTTGTTATGGAAAAATTATTTGTCCATTTTAAAGATAAAATGATTTCAAAGGAAATAATTGACACAATGATACGTGACACATCAAAAATTGAGCTGCTAATAAGTGAAGGGTTTTCACAATTTTATTTTAAAGACAAAACACCACATGTATTAGAGGGTAATCATTATTTAGTGGCACAAGTTATTAGTAAATATGTACGGAAACTATTAGATATAGAAAGTAAACGAACTCCTTTCTTTCACATAACCCATGAATACAAATGCGAAGAAAACTATTACATATCTAAATATAAAACATTCGCAAAAATAAAAGGTTCTATTGACAGAGTTCAAATAAAGGATGGAGTTATCATGTTGATTGATTACAAAACAGGTTCAGGAGAACTTAAATACCCGTCAATTGGGGAATTATTTAATGGAAACTTGAAAGATAGACGAAAAGATATACTACAAATTCTACTCTACAGCTGGCTTTATCAACAAAATAAAAAAATTGATTCAGAAATTGAGTGCCACATTATATATCTGAGAAAAATGTTTCATTCCGATTTTTCAACACAGCCCTTTGATTCTCAAAATAACACTACTCTTTTTAACCACGACATAAAAACAGAATTTTTAACTCATTTGGATAATTGCCTTGTAACGTTGTTCGACCAAGAAATTCCTTTTACTCAAACAACATGTATTGACAATTGTTCATATTGTCCTTTTAATCAAGTATGTAGGTAAAAAAAAGGCTCTCCGATTTCTCGAAAAGCCTCACAATAATAAAACAGGAGTATCACAACATTTTAGTAAGTTTTGATTTCTGCATCTATTTTGTTGTATTTTTCTGTCTCACCTAAACGCAAATACAATACACGCAAATTTTGCAATAAATCGCTATATTGTGCATCTTCTTTAGACATCAATGCTTTTGCTTCCTCCAAATATTTAATTGAATTAATAAAATATTCTTTGGCTCTTTCTTGTTCTTTTTTATACAACTTATTATCCTTAATATCTTGCGATTTCTCATTAATTAAATCCCCTTCAAAAGCCCATGATCTACCCATTCCAAACAACGAATTTGGATGCTGATTATTTAGTGCTAGTGATTCAGTATAAATAGCTCTTGCTTTATCAAACTCACCCATTTGTATCAACAAAGTACCTTTCACATTAAGGTATTCAATATTTTTAGGAGAACGTTCCAAGGCTTCATTTAAATAGTCTAATGCTTCTGTAAATTTACTTGCTGTAGCATAATAATTAATTAAATTACCTATAAAAAAAGGACTTTCAGGATACAATTCAACGCCTTCTTTTAATATTGATATAAAATTTACTGTATCATTAGCATGTTGATACAATGAATAAAGCATCTCGTAAACAGCCTCCTTTTGTGGATACGAAGTACCTATTAAATTTTTAAAGTGCTTAATAGCCAGTTGAGTACTATCCATATTAGATGCAACAATACCTGCATAAAACTGAATTGTATTATAAGTGGAGTCTATTTTTATCGCATCTTTTTCTTCCCATATAGCTAAATCAGCAATCTTAATGTACTGATTAAACAATGTATACGCTTTGGCAAACTCTTTATATTCAAACATAGTAGCACCAGCATTGATATAAAAAGGATGCATTTCTTTAAAATCGGCTTTTATATTTCTCCGTTGAGAATATTTTATACGACCCTTTTTATCTACTACACCATCGAACTTGTCTGCAACAACATAATTGTCGTACATTTGTTTTAATCCTTGATACAAATTTTCATCGTTAGCAGGTTGTTGCATACGCATCTTCGTTACTTCTGTATTTGCCATTGTATAGCCAATACGACCAGCAACATACCAAGTACGGGATTGTGTAGCAGTTGTAGAATCTTTTTTTGCAACTTCAATATCTTCCGTTGCTGCAGCATAATCGATTGGTTCAGTAAACAAACGATTATACGCCTTATTTACTTGCGATTTTTGTGCACAGCCTGTTGCTATTGTAAACAATAACAAACCTAGTGTCATCCATAGTGTTTTTTTCATAAATAGATTTTTTTGTTTATTATTCATTATTTGTTTCATCGTTGGTAGCAATACCTTCAATCGAATTAAAGTTATTTTCTGCATCTAGTAATTCTGGCGAAACTTCATCTAAGTTTTCTTTCTCTTCTGAAACAACTTTACAAACAGAAGCTATTTCATCGTTACGTTTTTCGAGATTGATTAGCCTTACGCCTTGTGTAGCTCGTCCCATAATACGCATACTTGCTACTTCTAGGCGTATAGCAATACCCGATTTGTTAATAATCACCAAATCATTGTTATCAGATACGTTCTTTATAGCTACTAATTTACCTGTTTTATCAGTAATATTCATGGTTTTTACGCCTTTACCTCCTCTATTAGTTATTCTGTAAACAGGCACAGGATCTCCATTTTCATCTACTATAGCATTTCCATTTTCATCAATTTCATCAATCAATGTACGTTTACCATATCCTTTTTCAGAAACCACTAAAATACTTTCCTTTGTTTTTTCTTCTTTCGGAATGGTAATCATACCAATTACCTCATCTTGTCCATCTTCGTCAAGTGTAATACCACGAACACCAGTAGCAGTACGTCCCATTTCCCTAACCTTTGATTCGTGGAAACGGATAGCTCTACCATTTTTATTAGCAATCACTACTTCACTATCTCCATCTGTCAAACGTACTTGGATTACATCATCATCTTCTCTAATAGTAATGGCATTTACCCCATTTTGACGTGGGCGAGAATACGCATCTAAACGTGTTTTTTTAATAACACCTTGTTTGGTACAGAACAATAAATAATGCGATTGATTGTATTCTGGATCTTGTAATTGTTTTATGCGTATAAATGCATTTACTTTATCATCCGATTCAATGTTTAAGAGGTTTTGAATAGCTCTACCTTTAGATATTTTTGAACCTTCAGGGATATCGTATACTTTAAGCCAATAACAACGACCTTTTTGTGTAAAGAATAACATATAATTGTGCATAGAAGCAGGGTAAATGTATTCTATAAAGTCTTCATCTCTCGATTCTCCCCCTTTAGAACCAACACCTCCTCTATTTTGCAATTTATATTCTGACAACGGAGTACGTTTAATATATCCCAAATGAGATATAGTAATAATCATTTCTTCATCAGCATAAAAATCTTCTGGATTAAAATCTTCAGAAGCATATACTATTTCAGAACGACGCTCATCTCCATATTTATCTTTTACTTCGATTAATTCGTCTTTGATAATTTGCATACGCAATGTTTCATTCCCCAAAATCTCTTCTAATTTGGCAATTAAAACAAGTAAATCTTGGTACTCTTGTCTTAATTTGTCTTGCTGTATATTTGTAAGTTGCGATAATCTCATATCTACGATAGCACGTACTTGTAGTTCAGACAAGCCAAAACGCACCATCAGTTTTTCCATTGCATCGTTAGGCGTGCTCGCTGCTTTAATAATGGCAATAACTTCGTCAATATTGTCAGATGCAATAACGAGTCCTTCTACTATATGAGCACGTTCCTGAGCTTTTTTCAATTCAAATTGCGTACGACGTACAACAACTTCGTGTCTATGTTCAACAAACAATTCAATTAAATCACGTAATACCAATAAGCGAGGACGACCTTTAACCAGTGCAATATTATTGATACTAAAAGAAGTTTGTAAAGAAGTTTGTTTGTACAAATTGTTTAGTACCACATTGGCATTAGCGTCACGTTTTATTTCAACAACCAAACGGATACCCTCGTAGTTACTTTCGTCTGAAATATTAGAAATTCCTTCAATACGTTTTTCATTTACTAAGTCAGAGATATGTTTAGTTAGTTCTGCTTTGTTTACTAAATAAGGCATTTCGGTAATAACAATGCGTTCGCGATCTTTTTCTACCTCAATAGTTACCCTACCTCTTATAACAACACGACCTTTACCTGTTAAATAAGCATCTCTAATACCCGCATAACCATAAATAATACCTCCTGTTGGAAAATCTGGAGCTTTAATTAATTTGATTAACTCTTCATCATCTACCTCTTTGTTGTCAATATATGCCACAATGGCATCTATCGTGTCAGATAAATTATGAGGAGCCATATTGGTTGCCATACCTACTGCAATTCCCGATGCTCCATTTATCAATAAATTGGGTATACGAGTTGGCAGAACAGTTGGTTCTTTTAATGTATCGTCAAAATTAAGTTTAAAATCAACGGTATCTTTATCAATATCCATCAACATTTCTTCTGCCAAGCGATGCATACGGGCTTCCGTATAACGCATAGCAGCAGGTTCGTCAGCATCAATAGAGCCAAAGTTTCCCTGACCATCAACCAGTTGATAACGCATTGACCATTCTTGTGCCATTCGCACTAATGTACCATAAATAGAAGAATCGCCATGAGGGTGATACTTACCCATCACTTCCCCTACTATTCTAGCAGATTTTTTATACGGTTTATTGGAGTTACTCCCCAACTCATTCATTCCGAACAATACTCTACGATGTACAGGCTTCAATCCATCTCTTACATCGGGAAGTGCACGCGATACAATAACAGACATTGAGTAATCAATGTATGCTGACTTCATCTCCTCCTCAATGTTGATTTTTATAATCCTTTCTTGATCAATCATTTATAAAATAGTTAAGTAAAACAAATACCTTTTCTGAAAATTCGCACTAAGGTACTACTTTTTATTCAAATACAAAAACCTTTCGTCAAAAATCTTTTTAACACACACATATATTGTTGGCATAGTATTTGTAATCTGTTGTTAAGAATGTGTAAACAATACACAATTTTTAAAGAAAAACTATACCTTTGCAATACAATATGTGCAAAATAGTTAGCAAACACTAACAATAATGTTTATCAAACACGTAAGAATATGGAAAATGAAATGAACTATTCGGACAATGTTGCCGATATTTTACGATATAGCCACGAAGAAGCAGAACGTTTGGGCAATAATTACATTGGACCCGAACACTTACTTTTGGCAATTATTCGTGCAGGAGAGGGTAAAGCTTTTGACGTACTTTTGTCACTTAACTTAGATTTATTGCGTATAAAAAAAACAATTGAATCGAGTATCCGAACATCAGAAAACGTGATGATTGGATCCAATATACCCCTGCTAAAATCAACTGAAAAAATACTCAAATTCATTGTACTTGAGGCTCGTCAATTTGGCAACTATATGGCTGATTCTGAGCACCTTTTACTAGCAATATTAAAAGATAAAACAAATCTGGTTACAGAAATTTTTAGTGTAGAAAACATTTCGTATGATACAGTAAGAGCTTTAGTAGAAAAAAAAGACATTGGATCTATTGATAAAAAAAACGGAGTAAACTCGAATGACGAAGATGGCGAAGACGAAGATAGTGAATTTAGCTCAAATTCTGTAGAAAAAAATGGTAAAACAAGCACCTTTTCTACATCAACTAAATACACAAAAATCACTTCTAAAACACCTGCACTCGACAATTTTGGTACAGACATTACCAAAGCAGCCGAAGAAGGAAAGTTAGACCCAATCGTTGGTAGAGAAAAAGAAATTGAACGCCTATCTCAAATTTTAAGTAGAAGAAAAAAGAATAATCCTATACTCATTGGCGACCCAGGTGTTGGAAAATCGGCTATTGTTGAAGGATTGGCACTACGTATTATACAACGAAAAGTATCTCGTATATTATTCGGCAAACGTGTAGTATCATTAGATATGGCATCCATTGTAGCAGGAACAAAGTATAGAGGACAGTTTGAAGAAAGATTAAAAGCAATCTTAAATGAATTGGAAACAAACCCTGATGTTATTTTATTCATCGACGAAATACATACCTTAATTGGTGCTGGTGCAACAGCAGGCTCGTTAGATGCTGCAAACATGATGAAACCAGCTTTGGCTCGAGGCTT
>JAAYPI010000063.1 GCA_012519885.1 Bacteroidales bacterium | reverse complement strand
ATCTCAGCTTCAAAAGAAAAATACCAGTCTGTATTCAATATATACCTTACTTGTTTATAAAATCCGTCATCTACAGATTTCCCTTTTAATCCTTTTTTATTACCTACAGTGTCAACTTGTAAGAATACAAAATCGGAATCAGGTGATTTATTTACATCTTTAAAAAAATCTACCACTGAATCATTATCGACGATATTCATCAGTACAGATGGATATCCTTTTTTTGCATCATAGCCTTCTAACAAGTATTCTCCATATTCTTTCTTAAGCCTAAATTGATTGTCAAGAGGTGGAATAAGATATTTTTGGTTTTCTTTATAAAAACAGGAGTGTTTTTTTTCAAAATAGAGTGGTGAAATTTTTTTAATCTTACCAAATCCTTGTTCTTCACCTGAATTTGCATAGGAGAAACTAATTTTTCCAATTAATTGATTTGCTTCGTTAGTTTTACCTATTTTTTGGGGATTAAGGCATTGGTTTTTCATTAAAAGGTAATATCTCAACACGCCAAGTAAAGTTGTTTGCTGAGGATAAAGTTCTGATCGAACAAAGTAATCCATCACAATGCCTTGCTGGCTTTTTGAATGCTTCTCTCCACCAAAAAAATAGGCTTCTACAGGAGTTAATAATATCTGATATTTGCACATGTTGACTATTTTTTATTTAACAAACTTATAATAGCGTAATACCGTAAACAATATATCGCGTAGCCGAATATTTTCTTCTTCTTTATCAGTCGGATTTTGCATTAAGTAATCATCTTTCTGGACTTTGACTAATTCTTTAAAAAAATCTGTAAAAGATTGTTTTTTCTGATGTATTGCCTCATTAAAGAAGTTTTCGAAAAAAGCATCAATTTGATTGTTTCTAACAGCTTCCATAAATGTAGAAAAGAACACTCCATCTCTCAATCGTTGAATTAGTCCATTTAAGATATCCTTTTTGTCAGGAGCGTTTAAGTGCCGGGTAAGTAAACGGTATACCAAAATTGAAGATTTCCATTTATTTTTATCAATATAACATTCCATAAAACTACCACTGTGTTTTTGGAAACGAATGGCAATGCCATTTTTATCTGGAAATAAGTTTCTGTTTTTTTTACAAATTTCCAACTGCTCATAAGCCTGACTCATGGCTTCCTGCATAGGAAATTTATAGTAGGATAGCATAATTCCATAGGACAATGTTGGGGTTTTTATATTACCAATCTTTTTAGCATACTGCACTAATGTATCATTAAAGTCTTTATCGAGGTTTTTAATCAATTCAGCTAGGGTCTTAATTTGATCGTCGGCCTTATTTGCAATAGGTAAAAAAGCAAAAATATCTTCACCACCCAGATATATACCACTACCGCCAAAGTTGGCGATAGTTTCCTCAGCTTTTAAGCCAAAATCCAACAATAGTTTGGAAAATGTTTGAAGCGCGACATCATCATTGGCCACGCTCCGTAATAAATCACCTATATTATCTCCATCTGCATAAAGTACAGCATAATACTTGTGGTAATCTTCAATAATTGAAACATCTTTACCGTCAGCATCTTTCTTTTTTGTCTTGCTAAGTTCATCAATAAATTCGAGGTCATCGTTTTTAAAATCTTTTTGTAGAGCCGCTGAATATTCATTCTTGTACTTCTCTTTCAGGTCAACTGTTGCAATCTCTCCTATAGAGGTAAAATATCTGCCACTATTTTGAGAAAAAGCATTTATTTTAAGAGCTGTGTTGGCACTCCATTTCAAAGATAAATAGTCAATGATATAATCATTGTCAAAATCAAAAACATAACGCTTATTTAGCTCTTTATTGTCCAGTAATTGATTTAATATTTTCAGAACAGAATTGTTTGACAATCCATTGGTATCTATCGAAGCTTTGATTGTTTCCAGTTCATCATTAGTTAGAGTAAACTCAACTATATGCAGATTCATGTATTTATTAAGAAATGAAAGTGCTTCATTTTTAGTACAAATATTTTGATTATAAAAATCATCTGCAAAAAATTCGATTTGTGTGTTTACTGCATTTTGTAGTTCATCTTTGGTTATACCTTTAAAGTACAAGCGATCGGCATAAAGCCCAGAACCATAATTAGAATCATATATATCTTCTCTAAATGGTAATATGATCTTATCCTTTTTGCCTGAATTAATCATACTTCTTAGGATTTCTTTAATAACCATGGAGAAGAAGTAGCTTGCTGCCCAAATACTTCGGGTGCGTTTTGCTCTTGAAATTGTGTCGAATATGGGGCCTATGGTAAGGGCGGTGTATGTTGTTCTCATTAGTTTTAGATTAAATTATTTTTTATTTGTGTAAATCCACTAATTTTTTCAGTTTTATTACATTTTATAAAACAATATTCTAAAAATTTTCCTATATTGAATGAATTAGGTGCAGCTATATTCTTCAGAAAATCATCTCTATTAGCAAAAGGTCTGTCAATTAATTTATTGTTCTTTTTTAATTTCAAGTCGAAATTATATGTTACAGAATTATTGCTTGAGTTTAGTATATCTGGATTTATATCATTTGCACACAGATACAGATTAGTTCCGTTGTATTTCCAAATTAATGGAGAAGTAATTCTTTGAATTACGTTGTTAGATTTAACTTCAACTATATATGTATGTTTGATTTTTTTTGGTCCCCCTCCGATTGTATCAATAATTTCATTAGTTTGAAATTCAAATACTTCATTGAGTCCAAGTAAGGATCTAATGTATCTATATTCAAATTTATTTGGAATATCTATCCAATTATTATTAGAATCATCATAAATCGGTTTATGAGTGTATTTTAAGTCAATATCTATTAAATTATTATCTGATTTTTTGTATTTGAGTTTATTGCTATTGATATTTTGTTTGATTTTCCTTTTTTCCCATCTTATAGGAGTTGATTGATTTACAAAGTAGAGGAATAATAACGATTTTGAATAGCCACCATGATTTTTGCCAGATCTTATTAAATTGTTTAATTCGTTTGCTTTTTGAAGTGCAGATTTAAAGTTATTTATAATGTTATTATTGTATTTAAAAACAACATCAAAAGTAGATTTTAATGATTCTTCAAAACTATTTTTGTTTTGATTATTTTTATCATTAATTGAAAAAGAGCCAAATCCCTTACTACTCCGCATTCCAAAATTATATAATGCAAAAAAATCTTTTATTAATTTTTCTATTTGATTTTTAAAGTTGTCCTCTAACCTGCTTAAAATAACTAAATCTAAGGACTTTTGTAATACTGCAAATTGCATATTAGAGCATTTAGTTTTTATAGTATCAACTTCGTTGAATCTAAATGAAAACTTATCTTGATTAGCAAAGAAAGCTGTTGAAGTTAATAATTCAACATCTATGTTAATTGAGTTTTTTATATGTTCTTTTAATTTATTTTCTCTATTATTATACTTTCTTGTATTTGGAGTCATAGCTAATGGTAAGAAATACCTATTTTCAGATTTTGAAATTATCCTCATCTTATAATCCAAAGCAGGATGCTCACCTTTTCCCACAAGCCACTTTCTCCATTCAGCATTTGCTTTGAAAACTTCAAATGCTTCTTTACCGGACTTCCCAGTAAGTTTCTCAATAATAAACCTATCTAGCTTAGGTTTCACTTCTGTTGCCCGTAGGGTTGCACCTTCTTGGTAATGCTGGAAGTGGATAAGGGGTGTGTGTTGCTTTAGTGTGAATTCAAGTTTATACATGGTGCTTACTTTTTGTTTACAATTTTATCTAGGTTTTCAAAAATATCCCCAATCTCTTTTTGATGCTTTTTTATTTTGTCGGCTGTCAGTTCGCTATTAATTTGAAGCAATTTATAGATAAGTGCTGTACGATTAAAGCTTTCATGCTCTTGCTCTAGTGCTTTTTCAAGTTCTTCAATTTTTTCTTTAAATTTTTCATTTTCGCCTTTAAGTTTAACTATTTCCTGGTTTTCAACTTTTACTTTTGACATTGCTAACAGTTGGTATTCCATTTCTTTTTTTTGCTTAAAATCAAGTTTCTTTTGCCATTGAACGAAACAATGTTGAAGCCACGGCTTAAGAATATAAACCACTGTGAATAGTATAAAGATT
Source organism: Bacteroidales bacterium (assembly GCA_012519885.1). Taxonomy (GTDB): domain Bacteria; phylum Bacteroidota; class Bacteroidia; order Bacteroidales; family Paludibacteraceae; genus JAAYPI01. The sequence goes on along the minus strand of JAAYPI010000063.1, from coordinate 1,085 downwards.
AAACACAGTGAATACTTAATAAGAGTGTAAATTTCATTAGATTCCATAATTTTATTTTTTTAAGATACGTTTGGTGTTAAAATAAAAAAAGACTATAACTAAACCGATAAATAATACTTGCAGTCCCTTATGTATTGGTGGTTTGGACAAACTAAAAATGGCAGTCAACAAAGAAGCCGGTAATAAGGTGGCTGCAATAATATTCAGTATTTCGGCGTTTTTATTTCGTTTTTGTCCCAACAGCAAATGATAATAATTATGCAGTTCACCCAATTCTTCTTCCAGGTCGGAAATTTGATTGGTACACCCAAATTGTTCCAAAAATAATTGGTAAAATTCTATACCTTGATCCTGTGAAGTTACTTCACGGAAATATATCTGATTCATAAACAGCATATATTCTTTATAAAGCGAGCTGATATGGTCTGCTATTCTGTGATGTTCGGCTTTTTTCATGGCCCCCACTTTCGTTATTTCGGCAGAAAAACGCAAGCGGGACGAGCGTTGTAATAGCACCAACTCAAGCATACGAGTATATAAGGTTCGCATATGCTTACATATGATGGTTTGATAGAACCATTCCTCAGCACCAAGCGATACCATTGAATAGCGGGTTATAGCATATAGGACACCATAATTTTGCCAGCGTGGATTGGTAGCTTTTTTTATGATGCGTTTGCAAAATTTATCGTTTTGACAAGTAGGATCTGTTGAATCAATAAAGACAAACGAATACCAGTCGTCACTTTGAAGAAATTTCTCATAATCGGTTTTGATACGCTTAGACAACTGATCATTGGCATACCAACAGTTCACTATCATCCGATCGTCTATCACCGGTTTGATTTGCAGTTCAGGTGAAAAATCTTCTATCAGCTGTAAAATATATGAAGCCGGCTTCCATGATTCCAAATGCCGGCTATAGTCATTAAAGTCTTCATCATATGGACTCCCGCCCCATAATCCATCAATATAAACCCGTTCGGCTGTTTCAAATCGTTTATCCACATCTTCAATAAATGGCGGCATGATGCGCCTTCCAAACTGATTAATTAATTTGATATCGGTGAGCTCTTTTTGATCCT
>JAAYPI010000207.1 GCA_012519885.1 Bacteroidales bacterium | reverse complement strand
GAAATGAGTGATATATCTTTGACGGGAAATAAATTCACTGATATTAGACCGCATTATAATCCAACTGATAAAAGCATGTATAGGATAATATGTAACGTTTAATCAGATTGTCCCCTTTTCCACAATTTATTTTCAAATATAATCATTAATTTAGCTTAGCAAATGGATTATTCAAATTTTAAGCTAGATTTATCTGTCTATTTACTGTGTAGTTACTTATCCAGTCAAAATTTAATTATTTTCAGTGAATTTTAACCAATAATTTAACAAAAAGGGGGAAGAGTAAGTGGAAGAGATAAAAATTAAATTAGAAAATTGTAAAAATATAAAAAGCGGTGAGATTACAATTTTTAAGAATATTTTGAATGTGAAATATGCAAATAATGGGACGGGAAAATCCACTATAGCTGAAGCGATTAAATATTGTATTGAGAATGATTTAGCTAAATTAAATTTATTAAAGTCATATGGAGCGAGTCAGGATCCAAGCATATCAATTGAACCTATGCTTACATCTGTAGAAGTATTCAATGAAGATTTTGTCAATAATATTGTTTTTGATAAAAATGAAGCTATCAAAGATTCATTTGATGTTTTTATAAGAACACCTGAATTTGATAAGAGGAGAAAGGAACTAGATGACGATTTAAAGGCTACCAAAGTCGATATTGGTGAAAACAATGAAATCAATAAAATGACATTAATATTTAATGATATCAATAGAAAAATCAAGTTCAACAATGATGGTAGCATTACTAGAAGAGGCATGGGTAAGGATATTATCAATACGACTAATGTGTATAATTTACCATCAGAACTGAAAAAATTTGAGCCCTTCTTTCGTGATGAAGAGCGTGTTAAATGGATAGATTGGAAATCAAATGGACATGCCTTTGACGAAAAAGGGAATTGTCCATTTTGTGCAGAAAAACTAAACGATGAAACTTATAAAGCAGAAAAGGAAGTATTTATGAAATCGTATAGTAAAACTATGGTAAAAAATCAAAAAGACCTAGAAGATTATCTAAAAAACCTGAAACCCTATATAAATTCATCAGAATATGAAAGGATTTATAAGTATTCTAGAAAGATAGATAATGAAAAAGATTTTATAGCTGATTTTAAAAAGTTTTGTGATGAAGTAGAATTTGTTAATAGAAAAATATCGGATGTAGTAACATTTGATACTCACGAAGTTAGCTCTGATTATTTAGAGAACCTAGACAAAAAAATAAAAGGTTTATTAATAGACCCAGACTCATTTAAGATATTCAATAGTAAAGCTGCTCTTAATATATATAATTTAATAAATGAAAAAATTGAAAATCTTCTAGATAAAGTAACAATTTTAGAAAAAGAGTTTAAAGAAATAAATGAGCATATACAAACAGCTATAAGAGATTCTGAGAATGATATCAATAGTTTCTTAGAAACAGCTGGTATAAATTATAAATTTGTAATTGATCCTACAAGTGAATTAAGTTCAAAATCTGAATTAAAATATTGCGGAAATTCGGGAGAAATGCATGATGTAGATGATATAAGAGAAAGCCTAAGTTGGGGAGAGAAGAATTCAATTGCATTGATCCTTTTTATGTATTATGCTCTAAAAAAAGAGGTGTGTTTAATAGTTTTGGACGATCCAATTTCTT
>JAAYPI010000062.1 GCA_012519885.1 Bacteroidales bacterium | reverse complement strand
GTTGAGAAATGCCCGCTTCAAAAATACCTATTTCCGTTGTTTCATCAAGTAAACAGATAGATAAAGGTACTCCTACTTGCGAATTATAGCTTTTAGGAGAGCGTGTTAGGTGGTAATCTGATTGCAAGAGTTGATGGAGCCATTCTTTTACAATTGTTTTCCCATTGCTACCAGTAATACCTACGATTGGAATATTGTATACTACACGATGAAAAGCAGCTAATTGTTGTAAGGCATCTAGTGTATTTTTAACAACTAAAAATGTGGCATGTAGATGTTTCCACGATGGATTTTCTTTATGTACAACAAAATATTGAACGCCTTTTTGCACTAATTCTTCAATGTATTTGTGTCCATCGTTGGTACTTGTTTCTAAGGCGAAAAATAAACTTTCACTTGGATAATACACCGTTCGACTGTCGGTTAAAATATAGCGAATGTGTTTGCTATCTACTTTGTCATAGTTAGCTTGGATAATGTTTGCTATTACTTCAATCGTATAGTTCATCGTTGTATGTTATTAAATAAAAAGGAAGAAAGAATTTCTATTTATTGTGCATTTTTTCCGACAATAACTCTTCTACTTCCAAATGTGTCAATTTTTTTAATCTAGCCATAATATAAAATAAGGCTACTAACATAATAATAGTAGAGGGTAATGCAATTACTGGAAAACTAAGAGCTGTCATTTTTCCTAATTCTGCATTGAATTCAGCCGTTCCGGATGGACTTTGAATCAATATTTTAGCCAATGCAAAGTTTAAGATTGCTGATACTAAAAACGAAGCAGCTAATAAATATGTTCCTCTAACCAAGGTTTTTTCAAATGCTTGTTTATTGTTTGTTTCTACTAAAATCATATCAATCTTTTCTACGTTGAGGATTTCTTCATTGTATAAAAATTTTTTTACCAAAGGGAAGGGCGTTTTTAATGAAATAAGCACCATGATACCAATAATTAGTGGAACAGAGGCTTCTTTATAGGCTATCCATTCTGATGGAAACTCGAACACACCAATGATGCCAGTAACAAAAATACTAATAAACCCAAGAATAGCAATAAAGCCAGCTTTTTTTCTTACAATTAGGTTGTACAATGCTAATATTAAAGGGAAGGATAAAGCCAAAATAAAACCCAATAAAACGCCCAGTTGTTCGGGGGAACTAAATTTTGATAAAATGATAGCTGGAATAACTATACCCACTAGTAAGCTAATAAATGGATTTTCTTTTTCGTTTGTTTTCATGTATTATAGTTTAAGAAATGGATATTGAGTACGCAAAGCATGTACCTTTTTTGCATGTTGTTCCATAAATTCTTTGTATCGTTCACTTTCTGGTGATATCGGTTTATGTATCTCGTTTTTTGTTAGGGCATATACTTTGCTATTAATTTCTTTTGTTTCTTCCGAAAAATAGGTGTTGCTAAAATGCTGCCATACATAGTCAATCGCAGTTGTATTTGGATGTAGCATATCTTGTTCGTAAAAACGATAATCGCGTAAGTCATCTAATACAAGTTCGTATGCTGGAAAATAGTTTAAAAAATCAAATTGCTCTTGTAAACTTTCTATTGCCAGTAATAAAATGCTTTTACTTAGTTGGTTGCTATGAGCCCCATCTTTCCAATGACGGATAGGACTAACTGTACAGATAACCTGTAATGATGGATTGAATGCTTTTAATGTAGTTAATAAATGAGTGTATGTGTGTACAATCTCATTGAGGGAAACTCTCTTTCTTGTAAATGCTTTAGCGTCTGTTTTGTGGCAATTTGCTACTACCTGATTAGTTTCGTTTAGGTAATATACATACGCAGTTCCAAGTGTTATAATCAAGGTATTACATTGTTGTAGAAATGTATGTGATTGATTTATTTCTTCTTGTAAAGTGTGTAGCAAACCTTGTGCTGACGTGTTGTTATATGCACTATGAAATGCATAGCTTTTCCAAACATCGTGTTGCAAGAAAATGTCTTTGTCTGTCAATTGAGTCTTGTTTAACAAAAAGTACAAGCTATTTGCTATCGAAAGAGGGTTATACAAAACGCCAAATGGAGTTGCTACATTAAATTTGTGCTGTCGTAATTTATTGGCAATATGTTGTGCAAAACAAGAACCAAGCAACATCGTAGACCCTGTATGCGAAATAGAGTAGTCCGATTTGGATGTTTGTATAAGCGTTCTAAATTCCACTATTATTCAAATATTTTCATTAATTCGTCCAAATTTGGCGAAAGTATTATTTCGGTGCGTCTGTTTTTTCTGCGAGCATCAGCTGTTCGTCCAGTAGCTACTGGCATATATTCCCCTCTACCTGCAGCCGTTATTCTAGCTGGTGCTATATCTCTGTTATTAAGCAATATACGAACTATAGATGTGGCTCTTTTTACGCTTAAATCCCAATTGTCAGTAATGTTACCTGTTCCTTTGTAAGGTACATCGTCTGTATGACCCTCTACCATGATATGGATATCTTTGTTTTGAGCCAATACGTTTGCCAAACGATTAAGAGCTTGCACTCCTCTGTTATCTACCTCCCATCTGCCTGATTGAAATAATAGATCTTCGTCAAGAGAAACATAGATTCTACCATTTTTCATCTCTATACTTAATCCATTGCCATTTAATCCATGCAAAGCATTGGTAACAAGAAGTTTAATTTCATTTAATTTTTGTTCTTTTTGTGCAATCATTGCATTTAACTCATTCATTTTGTTATTCTGCAAATCCAATTCTTTTTGTTTCTCTAATAGTAATCTTTCTGCTTTGAATAGTACATCTTCTCTACGCATTAATTCATCTTGTAGGCTATGTACTTCAGCCATTAATGATTTAAATTCTTCTTCACTTTTAGAGTTACGGAGTTTTTCTACTAATTCTTTGCTTTGTTCTTGTAAATTTAAGCAATCAAAGCGTAAGCGTTCTAACTCTTGCGAAAGTTTTGCGGTATCAGCTTCCGCTTTTTCTTTCAATATCTTCATTTTGGCAAGTTCACTGCTTACATCTTTGTGTTTATTACGCAATTCATAAAGTTCTTGTTCATATAAGCGAGCTTCATCATAATAGCGTTCTTCACTTTCTTTCAATTCATTGTATTTTTGTTGTGTAACACATGAGCCAAATAAAATGGAGAAACCAATAAGGAATAAGAAATGTTTCATACAGTAAAAGTTTTTGATTATAACTAACTTAACAAATAAGTATGCACAAAATGCATGCACAATATCGTAAATTTTCGCAAATGTACACATTTAACATCATTCTAACTGATAATTTAAGGTTTAAAAATATTAAAACAATAATATAATTTGTACTTTTGCATTTAAAATTTAAGTAAAGATGATGCAATCAACATATCCATTATTAAATACCATTAATTATCCTTCTGATTTGCGTAAATTGAAAGAATGCCAATTGGAACAACTTTGTGTTGAATTAAGACAGTTTTTAATTGATGAGTTATCGTGTAATCCAGGTCATTTTGGCTCAAGTTTAGGCGTTGTCGAATTAACCGTTGCTTTGCACTATGTGTTTGAAACTCCGCACGATCGGATAGTATGGGACGTAGGTCATCAAGCATATGGACACAAAATATTAACTGGTAGACGAAATGTTTTTAAAACAAATAGAAAATTCAACGGCATTAGTGGTTTTCCATCTCCCAAAGAGAGTCAATACGACTCGTTTGTTGCTGGGCATGCTTCTACCTCTATTTCAGCAGGGTTAGGCATGTCTATTGCCGATGCTATGCTTGGCGAAAAAAGGCAGGTAATAGCTGTAATTGGAGATGGCTCTTTGACTGGAGGATTGGCTTTTGAAGGACTGAATAATGCATCTGTTTCTCCCAATAATTTATTGATAGTGCTTAATGACAATAACATGTCTATAGATAAAAATGTAGGTGGATTAAGCCAATATTTAATGGAGATTACTACTTCTCGTACATACAATCGTATTCGTTACAAAGTATATCGAGCTTTTGAAAAAATTGGCTTGATGAACGAGTCAAAGAGAAAGTCGTTACTTCGATTTTCGAATAGTATCAAAAATTTACTTATCGGAGGAAATCAAAATATTTTTGAAAGTTTGAGTATACGCTATTTTGGGCAAGTAGATGGACATGACGTGTTGCAGTTAGTAAAAATTTTGAATGATATTAAAGATTTTAAAGGACCAAAAGTTTTACATATTAAAACAAAAAAAGGGAAAGGATTTGCCCCAGCTGAAAACGCAGCAACCGAATGGCATGCACCAGGATTATTTAACAAAGAAACTGGAGAACGCATTGTTAATACTACTAAAGGAACCAAAGAACCTCCTTTATATCAAGATGTTTTTGGTGAAACTTTACTCGAATTAGCCAAGGTAAATGATAAGATTGTAGGAGTTACACCTGCTATGCCTACAGGTTGCTCTATGAATATTTTGATGAAAGAAATGCCTGATAGAGCTTTTGATGTAGGTATTGCCGAAGGGCACGCTGTTACCTTCTCTGCTGGTTTAGCTAAAGAGGGATTGCTACCATTCTGTAATGTGTATTCCTCTTTTATGCAACGAGCATACGACCAAGTTATCCACGATGTGGCATTGCAAAACCTGAATGTGGTATTTTGTTTGGATAGGGCTGGATTGGTTGGGGCTGATGGACCCACTCATCATGGAAATTTTGATTTAGCATACTTTCGGGTGGTTCCTAATTTAACTATTGCATCTCCCATAAACGAAGAAGAATTACGCAATATGATGTATACAGCACAATTGCCAAATAAAGGTCCATTTGTTATTCGTTATCCACGTGGCAATGGGGTATTAGTTGATTGGCAAACCCCGATGAAAGAATTACCTATTGGAAAAGGTGTTTGTTTGAAAGAAGGCAAAGACATTGCTGTATTGAGCATTGGAAATATTGGAAATACCGTAGCAAAAGCAATTGAACTGCTTGGAAGTGATAGCAAAAAGGTGGCACACTATGATATGCGATTCCTTAAGCCAATAGATGAAGAAATGCTACATGATATTGCTAGCAAATTTAAAAAAGTGATTACAGTTGAAAATGGTACTATTAAAGGAGGATTAGGGTCAGCTGTTTTAGAATTTTTTGCTGATAATAATTATTTACTGTCAGTTACTCGCTTGGGTTTACCTGATGAATTTATTCAACATGGTTCCAATGATGAATTATTTAAAATGCTACGTTTGGATGATCAAGGAATAGCACAAAGTTTACGTTTATTAGTATAAAGTATTTCATCCAATACAATTATGAGAATTATTATTGCTGGTGCAGGAGAAGTAGGTACTCATCTTGCTAAATTACTTTCAAAAGAAAATCACACGATTATTTTGCTTGATGAAAATGGTGAAAAAGTAAAAGCCTTAGAGGCAAATTATGATATACTCGGTATTGAAGGTTTGCCAACCTCATTAAAAGATTTGAAAGAAGCTCAGGTAGAAAATGCAGATTTATTTGTTGCTGTTACTCCATACGAAAGTACTAATATTACGGCTTGTCTTTTGGCAACCAATTTAGGAGCTAAAAAGACCCTCGCTCGTATAGATAACTATGAATATCTATTACCTAAAAATTTGGAGTTTTTTCAACGTTTGGGAGTAGATTCTCTTATCTATCCTGAGATGTTGGCAGCCAAAGAAATTGTAAATGCACTCAAAAGAGGGTGGGTACGTCAATATGTCGAATTTTCTGATGGAGCTTTAGTATTGTTAGCTACCAAATTAAGAGAAAATGCCCCTATTGTAAATAAAACTATTGAAGAGGCTTTTGATAAAGAGAATTCTACCGTGCGTATCATTATGATTAAGCGATTAGGAATGGATATTATTGCCAAAGGAAAAGATAAAATATTGGCTGGAGATATTGTATATTTTATCACAACAAAAGACAATATCGAACAAGTACGTATTCAGGCAGGAAAAGAAGACTTTGAGATTAATAATATTATGATTTTGGGAGGAGGAAGTCGTATTGGTGTACGTGCGATACAAGAATTGCCAAGGAATAAAAATATAAAGGTTATTGAACAAAATAAAGAAAAAAGTATACGTGTCATTGAAAATACCGATAATGTATTGGTTATTAACGGAGATGGACGTGATTTAGAATTGTTGAAAAACGAAGACATTGAGTCTTATGATGCTTTTGTCGCCCTCACGGGTAATGCAGAAACAAATATATTAGCATGTTTAACAGCCAAAAATTTTGGGGTCAAACGTACGGTTGCTGAAGTCGAAAACTTAGATTATGTACCTTTGGCAGAAAATCTAAATATAGGGTCAATTATAAATAAAAAATCATTAGCTGCCAGTCATATATATAAACTAATTCTTGGTGGCAACGTGTCTAATGTACGTTGCTTAACCCTTGCTGATGTAGAAATTGTAGAGTTTGTAGCAGGAGAAAAATCGGCTATAGTTAAAACCCCAATTAAAGATATTCGTTTGCCTGAGAATGTAAATATCGGAGGTATAATTAGAGATGGAGTAGGCTTTGTTGCCATGGGAACTTCTCATATTCAACCTGGTGATAATGTGCTCGTTTTTTGTGCTGAAGATACAATTAGAAAAGTAGAGAAGTTATTTAAGTAGCTCAATTAATGAAAAAAATTTTAAATATCAAAATAATTATTCGAACATTAGGCTTTTTGTTATTGTTTCAAAGCTTTTTTATGTTGTTGGCATCTTTCGTTTCTTTTTTGTATAACGAATCAGATGTACAGCCTATTTTATTGTCTGCAGGCATTACTTTGACCGTTGCCCTTATTGCTACCTTATCTATTTCCAAACCAACAGAACCTATTGGAAAACGAGATGCTTATTTAGTAGTAGCATTAGTTTGGGTTGTTTTTTCATTGTTTGGGCTGCTTCCTTTTTTATTTAGTGGTTCCATTCCTTCTTTCACGGATGCTTTTTTTGAAACAATGTCTGGTTTTACCACTACGGGAGCATCTATCTTAACCAATGTAGAAAGTCTTTCTCATGGATTATTGTTTTGGCGGAGTATTATCCAATGGCTGGGAGGTATGGGTATTATAGTGCTTTCATTGGCTATTTTGCCTCTATTGGGCATGGGTGGAATGCAGCTTTTTGTTGCAGAAGTACCAGGACCTACCAAAGATAAATTGCATGCTAAAGTTAGTTTTACAGCTAAAGCATTGTGGGGTATTTATGTAGTTTTAACAGCATCGCAAGCCTTGTTTTTATGGCTTGGGGGGATGGATTTATTTGATGGTATTTGTCATTCATTTACGACAATGGCAACGGGAGGTTTTTCTACTAAAAATGCCAGTATTGCTTATTGGAATTCTCCTTTGATTGAGTATATAATCATTGTGTATATGTTTTTGGGAGGAGTTAATTTTTCGCTCTATTTTTCTTTTTTACAGGGAAATTTTTCAAAGATTTTTAAAAATGAAGAATTAAAGTACTATCTTTCATTTGTTCTTGTATTTACTCTATTAGTAGTTTGTAGCGTCGTATTTTATACTCCTGAGTTAGTAATAAGTGTTGAACAGATTATTCGACATAGTTTATTTCAAGTGGTTTCTTTGTTCACAACAACAGGTTTTGCTACCTATGATTATTTACTTTGGTCTCAATTTACATGGATGTTGTTGATTGTTACGATGTTATTTGGGGCATCAGCTGGATCAACTAGTGGTGGAATAAAGTTGGTTCGCATTGTGTTATTACTCAAAAATAGTTATTATGAGTTTAAACGTTTGTTGCACCCAAATGCAATTATTCCAGTACGTTATAATGAAAAAGTAGTTATGCCTCAAATGATGACAAACGTGTTGGCTTTTGTTGCTCTTTATATTACCATATTAGTAATTGGAATGATTATGCTTGGAGCTTTTGGAATGAATTTTGATGAGGCGGTAGGTTCGGCTGTTACTGCATTAAGCAACGTAGGACCCAGTTTAGGTAGTCTCGGACCATCATCTAATTTTGCCGCTATTTCTCTCCCTGCCAAATGGGTTATGTCTTTTTTAATGTTAATTGGTCGTTTAGAATTATTTACAGTTTTGGTTATTCTTACACCCACATTTTGGAGTAAATAATGCTACCACAAGAAATTAAGCATCTTATTCAACATTACAAAGATAAACCTCTAGAATCTGTTGTTTTTAAAAAATTTCCAGAGAGTGTAGATGTCCCATTGTTACTGCAACAATTAGAAGGTCGTAGATTTATTGCTAATAAAATGCCTTCTTGGAATACATTCATCGATGAGCTCGTATTTCCTTCGCATTTGGCTTTTCAACAAGCATCTTCTGAGCAAACAGCACGCTACAAAGCCTCTTTGCTACAAATAGAATCTCTTGTTGATTTAACAGGTGGGATGGGCATAGATAGTTATTTCTTTTCGCAACGAGTGAAAAAATTAGTGTATATTGAACAACAAAGTAACTTATGTAGCATAGCATCTCATAATTTTAACGTATTGGGTGCACAGAATATTGATGTTATAAATACACAAGCTGAAGTATATAGTAACACTATGCCAATGGTTGATTGTGTGTATATCGACCCTGCACGCAGGAATATTACGGGAGCTAAAGTCGTATTGTTAGAAGATTGTAGTCCTAATGTGGAGGCTATATTACCTCACATACTTACAAAAACAAGGTATGTATTACTCAAATTATCACCTATGTTTGATATAGAAATGGCGGTGAGAAGTTTGCCAAATATAAAGGAAATACACATAGTAGCAGTTGATAATGATTGTAAAGAATTGCTTGTTGTGCTTGATGTTCTTCATTCGTTACCTAGTTGTACGTATCACTGTATCAATATTGCTAAAAACAACCAAAATCAACAACATAGTTATACAAATGAGCTTGTACAATGCGTACACATTCATTATACATCTCAACTTTCGACCTATGTATACGAACCAAATGTTACCATTTTAAAAGCAGGTTGTTTTAGTAGTATTGCAACTGCATTTTGTGTAGAAAAGCTTCATCCCAATAGTCATTTATTTACTTCAAATCAATTGCATATTGATTTTCCGGGTAGAATATTTGAGGTAATAGAAGTGGTAGAATTTAATAAAAAGGCTATCAAAACACTACTAACACCCATTAAAAAAGCAAACGTAACGGTGCGAAATTTTCCTTTACGAGTGGATGAATTTCGTAAAAAAACACAATTAAAAGAGGGTGGTGATACATATATATTTGCTACAACGGTAGCAAATAATAAAAAAGTATGTATTATCTGTCGAAAAATTAACCAAAAATAATGTTTACTTCAGGTATAATGTCGATATTAAATTTCTCTTTTACAGATTCTCTTATTTTATCCGAAAGATAAATAATGTCTAATCCATTTGCTCCACCTTTGTTGATTAGTACCAATGCTTGGCTACCGTGTACTGCTACTTTGCCAATTGATTTTCCTTTCCATCCACATTGTTCAATTAACCAACCTGCAGGAACTTTAATATGCTTATCAGATACATGAAAACTTGGGATATCTGGATACAACTGTTGTAATTGAAGAAAATGTTCCATTGCTATGATGGGATTCATAAAAAAACTACCAGCATTACCAAGTACCTTAGGTTCAGGGAGTTTTCGTTTTCGGATGGCAATTACGGCTTGTCTAACCGTTTGTATGTTCACTTCTTTATAATTCAAGATTTCAGTAGATAAACTTCCATAACTTACATTGGGGGTATAATGTTTAGCTAATTTGTACGTAACATAGCAAACAACATATTTATTACGGAAACCCTGTTTGAATATACTATCCCTGTATCCAAAAGCACACTCTTTATTTGAAAAGGTTTTTTGTTTCCCAGTGCTAATTTCGATACAGTCTACTGATTGAATAATATCTTTTACTTCAACACCATAAGCCCCAATATTTTGAATTGGAGTAGCACCTACCTCGCCTGGAATTAAAGATAAATTTTCAGCACCTCCTAATTGATTTTCTACGCAATAATCTACAAAATCATCCCAATTTTCTCCTGCACCTACACGTATCCATACGTGGTCAGCTGATTCCTTGCTTATCTCTTTTCCCTTTATTTGCGAATGTAAAATAACCCCTTCATAGTCGTTGATAAAGAGCAGATTACTGCCACCTCCAATATGAAAAAATTTGTTCTCTTTTAACAAATCACTTCCTAATAATTGTTGCAGTTCAGTAATGTTATCATACTCCACAAAATAATTTGCCGTAACATCGACTCCAAATGTATTATGATTAAGTAGTGAAAAATTTTCCAATGTTCTCATATAATAGTGGATATTGTATTAGTATTACTAAAATTGTATAAATCAATTTTCGGTTTTTTATAATAATTGTCCATCTTTGTTTGTTGTACAAAGATATAAAATTTATACTTCTAAGAGCTACAAATAGTAAAAAAAACGTACTTTTGTAACATGAGAAAAAAGCAAATCATACTTTCAGTTACCAACGATTTGGAAACAGACCAACGTGTACATAAGGTAGCTACTTTTTTTTATGATAAGGGTTTTGATGTTTTAGTAATTGGTCGTAAACTTAAAAATAGCCAAAATTTATCCCGCTTATATCGTACAAAAAGATTCAATCTATTTTTCAATAAGAGTGTTTTATTTTACACTGAATATACTATTCGATTATTTGTTTTTTTACTTTTTTCTCGAAAATCTGTTTTATGGTCGAATGATACCGATACTATTATCCCTAATTTTATTATCTCTAAGTTGTACAAAAGGGTCTTGTTTTTTGATGCTCACGAATTGTTTCCCGAGTTGCCTGAGTTGGCACATCGACCGAAAATTAAAATGATTTGGAAGAAAATTGAAGATTGTATTTTTCCTCATATACAAAATAGTTTTACGGTTTGCCAATCCATAGCAGATTATTATAAAGAATTGTATGGTATTGAAATGCAAGTGATTAGAAATGTTCCTTATAAAAAAGATATACGTTCTTACCAACCCATATCGATACCAAAGGATAAGATAATTGTTCTTTATCAGGGAGCGGTAAATGTAGGTAGGGGTTTAGAGCAATCTATCGAGGCAATGACTTTATTGCCGAATGCTATGCTGTATATAGTAGGAGATGGCGATGTGTTAGATCAGTTAAAAAAACAAGTTCAACATTTGAATGTACAACAACAAGTTGTTTTTACAGGCAAAATTCCTTTTGAAGATTTACCTCGCTACACGAAAGTAGCACATGTTGGGTTAGCCTTACTGGAGCATAGAGGTTTGAGTTATTATTATGCCCTTCCAAATCGAATATTTGATTTTATTCAAGCTGATGTACCTATTTTAGCACGTAATTTTCCAGAAATGGCACGAATTATTAATAGATATGGTGTTGGAATAACCATAGATGCTAACACTCCATCACTTATTGCTAAAACTATACAAGATATATATAACCAACAGCACCAATACACTTTGAGTTCATTTGACAAGGCAAAAGAGGACTTATGTTGGGAAAAAGAGCAATGTATATTATTCGAAGCACTTAAAAAGAGCGGTTTATTGAATTAATCTACAACCTCACCATTTTTGATAAGGTTGTATGATACATATTTAGCTATTATAATCCGTTTTCGTGTAGATATTTTTCAGCATCTATGGCTGCTTTACACCCACTACCAGCAGAAGTGATAGCTTGTCTGTATACTGGGTCGGCTACATCCCCAGCGGCAAATATTCCTTCAATATTGGTTTTAGTACTACCGTTTTTAGTTTTAATATAGCCTACTTCGTCCATTTCTATAAAGTTTTTGAAGATTCTTGTATTTGGTGTGTGACCTATGGCTAAAAAGAATCCATCAATGTTAATGCTCACTTCTTTTTCTTCTGGAGTTCCTTTTTTGTGCCATAATATAGCCCCTTCTACCACTTTCTCACCAAAAAGTGATTTTGTTTGATGTTCGAATAACACTTCGATGTTTGCCGTTTCGATAACGCGTTTTTGCATTACCTTTGATGCTCTTAGTTCATTTCTACGAACAATCAAATATACTTTATTACAGATAGATGATAGGTATATAGCTTCTTCGCAGGCAGTATCTCCTCCACCAACTACTGCTACATTTTTTTTTCTATAAAAGAATCCATCGCATGTAGCACATGCAGATACACCAGAACCAGCATATTTTTGTTCATCAGGGATGCCCAAATATTTTGCTGATGCCCCTGTTGCGATAATGACAGAATCTGCTGTAATTGTTTTTTCTCCATCAATGGTAACTACAAATGGACGTATTGAAAAATCAACTTCGGTAGCAGAGCCCCACCGTACATCTGTTCCAAATCGTATGGCTTGTTTTTTAAGGTCTTCCATCATTTCTACTCCAGTAATTCCTTCTGGATAACCTGGAAAATTTTCTACTTCGGTGGTTGTTGTCAATTGTCCACCAGGTTGCATTCCCTCATATAAAATAGGTGATAAATTTGCTCTTGAAGCATAAATGGCAGCAGTAAATCCTGCTGGACCTGACCCAATAATTAGGCAACGAGTCGTTTCTGTCGTTTTCATATCTGTATTATCTTAAATCTATTATTTCTGCTTTTGGGTATTTTTTTGCATCGAAAATAAAATCGGATGCTAAAAGCGAAGCATTTACATTCATTTTGGTTAGTTCGATACTGGTAGTTATGCCAGATTTTTCAAATGTGCTTATATTCACTATTTGATTTTTATCAATACGTATTTTTATATTAATTCTAAAGTATGTTTCATTTTTATTTTCAGGATACAAATCAATTGAATATACTTGTTGATTATTTTCCACCACAATGGCTGGTTGTGGTATACGATAATTTTTTTTGTATGTATTTAGCACATATGTTGGATTGAATTGCTTTAGTTCTTCTGCATTGGCTTCACTAATTGTGAGTTCGTTTGCCTCTTTTAAATAAACATACTGAAATTTACCATCGTACAGAATTTCTGCAAATGCTGTATTAATCATCATTTTCTCTTTATGTGTGCGTATATTTCCTTGCATCTTTTGAGATGCTTTGTTTTGAGCATTATTGATATGCATGGTAAAATCTGTATTTGTAAATGTTGCAGATTTTATATCTTTTGTTGCCTTATCTAGTATCTCTATTGCTTTGGCATCTACTTGTGCTGATAAATACAGTGATGCACTTAATAATGTAATGAGTAGAAAAAGTGTTTTTTTCATTGTGTATTATTTTTTTTGAACTGTCCAACCAAATTTTCCTATTTTTTCGCCTAATTTGTAGTAATTACCATGTGAATAAGCAATTAGTTTTGATTCGGATAGCTTAAATTCTCCTGTTTTAGTGTCCATAAATTGTTCATCAGCTTGCACATTTACCACTTTAGCTATAAACATATCATGGGATCCTAGCTCTTTTATTTCTAGCACTTTACATTCTATATTCAAAGGAGATTCTTTTATTATAGGTGCGTTTACTAATTGGGCTTTCTCTGGTGTTAGATTCATTTCTTTCCACTTATCATATTTTGCTCCTGATCTTACACCACACCAGTCAGTAGCACGAGCCATACTTTCGGTAGTTAGGTTAATAACAAAAGCCTTATTTTTTACCAATATAGGATACGAATGTCGTTCTTTTCGCACAGAAATGTAGCACATCGGAGGATTGCTACAGATGGTGCCTGTCCAACTAATAGTTAAAAGGTTATATTCATCCTCTGTACTGCCACAACTAACTAGTACAGCAGGTAGTGGATAGATAAGTGTACCTGGTTTCCAATTTTGTTTCATCTTATTTCAACATTAAATCTTCATCTTTACAAATTCGTTCGCAATAATGACATTTTGCTAATCTTTTTTTCTTGTCAATAAAATAAAAATGTGTGGGCACATGCTCTTTGTTGGTTATACACATGGGGTTGATACATTGCAAGGTATCTTTAATTTCATCAGGAATAACAAGTTCTACTTTTTTGATAACTTCGTAATTTTTAATGATATTAATTTTTGCATTTGGTGCAATTAGTGCAATTTTATTTACTTCCTTGGGGGTAAAAAATACATCAGATATTTTAATGATACCCTTAATACCAAGTTTTTTACTTTCCAAATTATTTCCAATCGTTATTTGGTTAGGCATTGTATGTAGGGCGAGTATAGATACAACTTGAAATAATTTATCAGATGGTATATGATCAATAACTGTCCCATTTTTTAGAGCCTGTACCACCAATTCGTGATTGATATTTGTTTTCATACGGATAATTTTATTGATTTACCTAAAGAAGTCCTAATATTGAACAGATAATTGCCTGACGAACATATACTCCGTTGCGTGCTTGCTCAAAATAATACGCTTTCGGATTTGTATCCACATCCATATCAATTTCGTTTACACGAGGTAGCGGGTGTAAAATCCGTAAGTTTTGTTTACTGTTTTCTAACATAGCATTTTTTAGTACATATGTGTTTTTTACTTTCTCGTATTCTACAGGGTCTGTAAAACGTTCGCGTTGCACTCTCGTCATATATAAAATATCAGCCTTGTTTATTGCTTCCGATATTTCCACATACTGTTTGTAAGAAATTCCTTGTTTATTACATAGCAGTTTATACGAATCTGGTATTTGTAACTCTGGAGGTGAAACAAAGTGAAAGGAAGGGTTAAAATGGCTCATAGCTATTACTAAAGAATGTACAGCCCTACCATATTTTAGGTCGCCAACCAAACTTATTTGAAGGTTTTCCAATGTGGCTTGCGTTTTTTTGATGGAGTACAAATCAAGCATTGTTTGTGTTGGATGCTGATTAGATCCATCTCCTGCATTGATAATCGGTACGGCAGATACTTCTGAAGCGTATCGTGCAGCACCGTCTATATGATGTCGCATAATTATTAAATCTGCGTAGCCACTTACCATTTTGATGGTGTCGTTTAGCGTTTCGCCTTTCGTAGAGCTTGAAGTGGCTGCATCTGAAATGCCAATAACACGCCCTCCAAGTCTGTTTACCGCTGTTTCAAAACTTAATCTTGTACGCGTAGATGGTTCAAAAAACAACATTGCTATTACTTTACCTTCCAAAATGCGGGTATTCGGATTGTTCTCAAATTTTTCTGCTTCTACAAGAATACGCAATATGTCTTCTTTGGAGAAGTCTGAAATAGACACGAGGCTTTTGTTTTTCATCGAAACCATTTTTTTTGTGTAATAAATAAACTAAAATCCAAATAAAATAAAGCCACTACAACTTTCGTTATACTGGCTTTATTGTTATGATAGATTACATGTTTTCATACATAAATTTTCTAAAGTAGATATACAAAAAGATTCATCCATTTCTTTGCTAATATCACACTACAAATGTATAAAATATCGTTGATATTTCATCTGTTTGTTAAACTAATTTATGAATTACCAATCCAGAACGTAATTTTGGTTCAAACCAAGTTGTTTTAGGTGGCATGATATTTCCTGTGTCAGCAATATCAATCAGTTGTTTCATGGAAACGGGATACAACGCTAATGCTACTTTCATTTCGCCACTATCAACACGTTTCTTTAATTCTTCTAAACCACGTATTCCTCCTACAAAATCAATACGTTTATCGCTTCTAAGGTCTTTGAGCCCTAGTAGTTCATCTAGTATAAGGTTAGAGGAAATAGTTACATCCAACACACCTATCGGATCATTGTCGTTATACGTGCCAGGTTTGGCTGTAAGAGAGTACCATTTCCCACTTAAATAAAGAGAGAAATTATGTAATGTATTGGGATGATAAATTGCTGTACCCTTATCTTCTACTACAAAGTTTTTTTCTAATGCTTTCAAAAAATCACTATCACTTAATCCATTCAAGTCTTTTACTACACGGTTGTAATCCATAATATTCAGTTGGTTATCAGGGAAACAAACGGCTAAGAAATAGTTGTATTCCTCGTCTCCTTTATGATGGGGATTTTGGAGTTTTTTTTCGTTGCCTACTAAAGCAGCTGCTGCACTTCGATGATGACCATCAGCAATGTATAAAGACGGTATGTTAGCAAATAATTTGGTAATACGATGAATATCGTTTGTGTCATTGATTACCCAAAAATGGTGTCCGAAACCATCAGGAGCAACAAAATCATATGTTGCTTTTTGCATAATAGTTTTACTAACAATCGCATCTATTTCTTTATTGTTTGGGTATGCTAAAAAAACAGGTTCAATATTGGCATTGTTAATACGAACGTGTTTCATGCGATCTTCCTCTTTATCCCTTCGAGTCAATTCATGTTTTTTTATTTTTTCTTGCATATAGTCATCAACTGATGCACACACAACGAGTCCGTATTGTGTTCTTCCATTCATTGTTTGAGCATATATGTAATATTTCTCCGAATCATCTTGCACTAGCCATCCTTTATCTTGAAAAAGTTGAAAGTTCTCAGCTGCCTTTTCGTATACATCTGCATCGTGTTCATCTTTTCCTATTGGAAAGTCAATTTCTGGTTTAATAATGCGATACAATGATTTTTCGTTTCCTTCTGCTTCTTTACGTGCTTCTTCGGAATTAAGTACATCATACGGGCGAGAAGCCACTTGTTCTACAATAGACTGGGGTGGACGTATGCCTTTAAATGGTTTAATGATTGCCATAATCTTTTTTACTATTTGTTTGATAAATTAATCTAATTCAATGATATATATAAAGAAAAAGCACCTATTCGTAGATGCTTTTTTTATCGTTATTTATTTACACGAAATTTATCATTTCCATGTAAAATATAATTGACTATTTGTTCTGCAGCAGCTATACCAGCATTGATGTTTGCTTCGGCTGTTTGAGCACCCATTTTTTTGGGAGTAGAAAAATATCTACCTGGAAAATGGGTCGTAAATTCATCGTGATGCGACGGCGAAATATCGGTAAGATATTTAAAATCAGTCCTGTCTTCCATTAATTTTATCAATTCTGCCTCGTTGATAACTTCTTTTCTTGCTGTATTGATTAGCATACCACCTTTAGGCATTGTAGAAAGTAATTCATAATTGATAGAGTTTTTTGTCTCAGCAGTAGCAGGTATGTGTAAGGAAATAAACTGACATGTTTTGTATAGTTCTTCCGCAGACTGTACAGCAGTTACCCCGTCTTGCTCAATAACGTGTGCAGGACAAAATGCATCGTAAGCAAAAATTTCCATGCCAAATCCTTTGGCAATACGTGCTACATTTCTACCAACATTTCCATATGCATGTATGCCTAATTTTTTTCCTAATAATTCAGTACCCGAAGATCCATTGTAAAAATTACGTACTCCGTATACCATCATTCCAAGAGCTAATTCGGCTACGGCATTGGCATTTTGACCAGGCGTATTCATTACACAAATATTATGTGCTGTGGCTGCTTCCAAATCAACATTGTCGTATCCAGCACCAGCTCTTACAACTATTTTTAGTTGTTTGGCTGCAGCAATTACTTCCGCATCTACAATATCACTACGAATGATAATTGCGTTAGCATCTGCTACTGCATCTAATAATTGTTGTTTTTCTGTGTATTTTTCTAACAAGGCTAGCTCAAATCCTGCTGCTACCACTACTTTTTTAATACCGTCAATTGCTACTTTGGCAAACGGTTTATCTGTCGCTACTAATACCTTCATGTTTCGATAAAATTATGTATGTTTAGTTATTGGTTTCAAATTCATTCATGCAGTCAACTAAAGCTTGTACACTTTCTATTGGCAATGCATTGTAACATGATGCACGGAAACCACCTACCGAACGATGACCTTTTAATCCAACCATACCCTTTGAGGTAGCAAATTTTAAGAAGTCTGCCTCTAAATGTTGGAACTCTGGTTTCATAACAAAACAAATATTCATACGAGATCTATCTTCTTTGTTTGCTGTGCCTACAAACATTTTACTGTTGTCAATAGCATTGTATAACAAAGTAGCTTTTGCAATGTTATTTTTTTCTACTTGTACTAAACCTCCTTGCGATTTTAACCATTTTAATGTTTGCAAAGCCGCATATATAGGTAATACTGGAGGAGTATTGAACATTGATCCCTCTTTTATATGTGTTCTATAATCTAGCATGGTAGGGATATAACGGCTTACTTTGCCAAGAAGTTCGTCTTTTACAATAACGAAAGTAACACCAGCTGGGGCTAGATTTTTTTGTGCACCACCGTATATCATACCATATTTTGATACATCTACTGGACGAGAAAAAATATCAGAAGACATGTCTGCTATGAGGGGTACTGGAGAAGTAATATCTTCTAATAATTCAGTACCATAAATTGTGTTGTTTGTAGTAATGTGAAAGTAATCAGCATCTGTTGGAATGCTATATCCTTTAGGAATAAATGTATAATTAGCATCAGCAGAACTTGCAACTTCTACTACTTCTCCAAAGGCTTTTGCTTCTTTTAGTGCTTTTTTAGCCCATACACCTGTATTCAAATAAGCTGCTTTTTTCTCTAATAAATTGAATGGAAGCATACAAAATTGCAAACTAGCACCGCCTCCCAAAAATAATACCGAATAGCCTTCAGGTATATTTAATAATTCTTTGAACAATGCAACGGCTTCGTCTACAATGGGTTGAAAGTTCTTAGCTCTATGGCTAATTTCCAAAATAGACAACCCGTCATTCTCAAAATCTAATACAGCCTGTGCTGTCTTTTCAATCACTTCTCTTGGTAAGATAGATGGTCCTGCGTTAAAATTATGCTTTTTCATTCGAAAAAATAAATTAAATTAGTTTGTAAATAATACCTACATATAGGTTTTTATAATTAATTGGATTGTAAAAATTTGCGTTTAAAATCTTCCTGTTAGCTCAGACTTTTTAGAAAGCACAAAATTATTGTTTTTTTTCCTATCTTGTATCAAAAAGAGAAGGTATTTTTACACAAGATATTAACGACTTACAATTTGAATAATTTTAAGTATAGTCTGCATCGATTTTTCTAAAGAAGATATAGGTAAATACTCAAATTTACTATGAAAATTGTGTCCGCCAGCAAAAATGTTGGGACAGGGTAGCCCCATGTACGAAAGACGAGCACCATCCGTCCCGCCACGTATTGGTTTTATTTTTGGTGTTACACCTACTTCTATCATTGCTTGTTCCGCTAAGCTTACTATATGCATAATAGGTTCAATAGTGGATTTCATATTGTAATACTGATCTTCAATTAAAACGTTTATGCAAGCTAAGGGATATTTTTCATTCATTTGTCTTACTATAGTGGATAAATTTGCTTTTCTATTTGTAAAAGCTTGTATATCAAAATCACGAATAATATACTGTAAAATAGTTTTTTCCACATTTCCTTCAATTTTATCTAAATGGAAAAATCCCTCATAACCACTTGTGTTTTCAGGTAATCCAAATTGTTTGAGCAATGAAATAACTTCTTGTGCAATGAGCATAGAGTTAATCATTTTATTTTTCGCATAACCCGGATGTACGCTGTTTCCTTGAATGGTAATTGTAGCCATTGCAGCATTAAAATTTTCATATTCTAATTCGCCAATCTCCCCACCGTCAATTGTGTATGCCCAATCTGCTCGACATAAATTTAAGTCAAAATGATCTGCCCCTTTTCCAATTTCTTCATCAACAGTAAATGCGAATAATATATCTCCATGTTTGAAGTTGTTGTCTTCGCAAATTTTTTCTATAGCACTAACAATAGCTGCAATACCTGCTTTATCATCGCTTCCTAGCAAGGTGGTGCCATCGGTTACTATTATGTCTTGTCCAATATAGTGCAGGAGCTCAGGAAATTGTTGAGGGGATAAGATTCCTTCTTTTTGTAGTATGATATCTTTTCCATCATACGCTTTTACAATGTTGGGTCGTATGTTTTTCCCACTCATTGCTGGACTTGTATCCATATGTGCAATAAAAGCTATAGTAGGAATTTTTTTCTCGGTCAAGTTACTTTTGAGGGTAGCATACACATATGATTTATCTGTTCGTATTACGTCTAATCCCAATGATACTAATTCTTTTTCAAGCATTTCAGCAAATAGTACTTGACCCATGGAACTAGGGGTTGAGTTTGATGTTTCATTAGCTTGTGTATCAATCTCAATATAAGATAAAAAACGTTCAGTGATGCTTTTCATTTTGTGGTATACTAAAAAGAGGAGTGTGCACACACTCCTCTTTGATGATTGAAATTTGTATGTTATCTATCTGTATATTGTTTTTCGTAATAGCTTTGGTAATTTCCACTCGTTACATTATCAAGCCATTCTTCGTTTGCTAAGTACCAATCTACTGTTTTTTCTAATCCTTCATCAAACTGCAAAGAAGGAGTCCATCCTAATTCACGTTCTAATTTGCTTGCATCAATAGCATAACGCATATCATGACCAGCTCTATCTGAAACGTACGTAATTAGTTGGGCTGATGTTCCTTTTGGACGACCAAGTTTTGTATCCATGATTTCGCACAACTTTTTAATCAAATCAATGTTTGTCCACTCATTGTGTCCACCAATGTTATATGTTTCACCAATTTTAGCAGTATGAAAAATAACATCTATCGCACGTGCATGATCGTTTACCCACAACCAATCACGGATGTTTTCTCCTTTTCCGTAAATGGGAATTGGTTTGCTATGTTTTATATTATTGATAGCTAGTGGAATTAATTTTTCTGGGAAGTGATTCGCTCCATAGTTATTTGAGCAATTGGAAATTACTACAGGTAACCCATAGGTGTGATAATAGGCACGAACAAAGTGGTCAGAACTAGCTTTAGAAGCAGAATAGGGGCTGCGAGGGTCGTAAGGAGTTTCTTCTGTGAAAAAACCTTCTTTACCTAGTGAGCCATACACTTCATCGGTTGAAATATGGTAAAAACGTTTCCCCTCCATGTTGTTTTTCCACAAATTTTTAGCAGCTGTTAATAGATTAGCAGTACCCAATACATTGGTTTTAATAAAAGCTAATGGGTCGGTAATTGAACGGTCAACGTGAGATTCAGCAGCAAGGTGCAATACACCATCAAATTGGTATTTTTGGAATAATTCTTGGATAAATATTTCGTCGGTAATATCCCCTTTTATAAAATTGTAATTTGGTTTATTGGCTATGTCAGTTAAGTTTTCCAAATTACCAGCATACGTAAGAGCATCTAAATTATACAGTGTGTAATTTGGATACTTGTTTACAAATAAGCGTGTTACGTGAGACCCAATAAAACCAGCACCTCCTGTAATCAAAATTGTTCTTTTTTTCATTTTAAAAAATGTATTAGGATTTAAGGGGTACAAAATTACATAAAAAGACGTATATTACAACAAATTGTACAGAATATTTTATTGTTTATAAGTTGTTCAAAACTTTTAATTTATCTATATTGCATAGTAGCATTATTATTACGTACTTTGTCGGCTATGAATACGATTATATGTTATATAGAAGAATTATTGTACGAACACGATTTTGTGGTTATACCCACATTTGGAGGTTTTGTAGCTGGTTATCAGTCTTCTAGGATAACTCCAGAGGGAAATATTTATCCTCCTCAAAAAGAAATAGGTTTTAATACAAATGTACAATATAATGATGGGTTGCTGGTGCAAACAATGATGGAAAAGCAAGGTATCAGTTTTTCTCAAGCTAGTGCTTTACTTCATGTACATATTGAAGAATGGAAAAAAGAGTTGTATAGAGAAAAAAACTTGCATTTTGGAAACATAGGCAGTTTTACACTAACAAACACGAACGTTATCTCTTTTACCCCAGCCTTTACCAATGATTTTTTGTGTTCTTCTTTTGGTTTTTACCCTTTATATTTACCACAGCTATCTCAGGAATTAGTTTATAATCAAGCACCAGTTTTTGTTGATACTGTTCGTGCATTTACTCCAGAACCCATTTCTTGGTCGAATACGGTTAGATATATAGTAGCAAGTGCCGCTGTAATTTTATTTTTTCTGTTTTTCCCCGTTCAATTAACCAATATTCCTATTGATTCTCAGGCTGGTGTATGTGGATACCGGTTTACCTCAGCAGTGTCTGGAAATTTGTCTGTGGATGAAAATGAGAGATTTGAAGTTGTTGATAATCAGCAATATAAAGACAGTTGTATTCAAAAAGTGAATACGCTGACTACTTTGAATGGTGTACAACAACTACCAGAACGTTTTTATATCGTTATAGGGAGTTTTCAAACAGAACGAATGGCTCAACGATTTGTGTCAGAATTGCCTGCCATATTCAGTTCTGCTACTATTGTGTTTTCTGAAAACCGATATCGTATAACCACAGCAAGTTTTGAAACAGAGCAAGAGGGAGAATATTTTCTTCACACTTTTCAGCAAAATCATCCGCGATTTAAAGATGCTTGGTTGCTTAAAAAATAAATTTTCCCTAAAAAAACTGCCGATAAGTATTTGTCAGCTTAATAATTAGTAGTATCTTTGCATCCGCATTCGGGAAATGCACAGAAGTTTATTAACTAATAAAAAAAACAAAAAAGTATGGCAACTAAAATTAGATTGCAAAGACATGGACGCAAAGGGTATGCTTATTACCACATTGTAGTCGCAGACAGCAGGGCACCACGTGATGGTAAGTTTATTGAAAGGATAGGTTCGTATAACCCGAACACAAATCCTGCTACAGTAAATGTAAACTTCGAAAAAGCCTTAAAATGGATTGAAACTGGTGCTCAACCAACAGACACTGTAAGAAATATTTTATCCAGAGAAGGTGTAATGATGAAAAAACACTTATTGGGTGGTGTAAAAAAAGGTGCATTTACAGCAGAAGAAGCAGATAAGAAGTTTGATGCTTGGATGAAAAATAAACAAGTAGCTGTAGCAAAAGTGAAAGAAAAATTAGCTAGTGATGCTTCAATGACAGCAAAACAACGTTTGGATGCAGAAAAGGCAGCAAATAAAGCAAAAGCAGCTGAAGTAGCAAAAAAACAAGCAGAAAAATTGGCTGTAGCTGAGCCTGTAGCCGAAGAAGTAGCAACTACAGAAACAGAAACCTCTGTTGCAGAGTAATTAAAGTAATAATATGAAAAAGAGCTGCCCGTATTGTATGGCAGCTCTTTTTTTATCTAAATAAGTATGGTACTAGAAAAAAACTGTAGGGTATTACCCAAAATAGCTGCTACTGAGAATTTATTAAAAGAATACCTAGCAAAAGAACTAGATATTACGCCAAAGAGTATACATGCAATACATATCCTAAAACGTTCTATTGATGCTCGTCAGCGGATGGTTTTTGTTAATTTGCAGATACGTATCTTTATAGATGAAAAACCCAAAGAAGAGCGTGTATTTTTGCCTACTTATAAAGATGTATCCCAAGCAAAAAAGCAAGTCATTGTAGTTGGAGCTGGACCTGGTGGGTTGTTTGCCGCTTTGCGATTAATTGAATTAGGAATTAAACCGATTGTGGTGGAAAGAGGCAAAGATATATCTGAACGCAAGAAGGATATAGCATTAATTTCTACATCCCACAAAGTAGATGCTGATTCTAATTACTGTTTTGGAGAAGGTGGAGCAGGAGCTTTTTCAGACGGAAAACTGTATACTAGGAGTAAAAAAAGGGGGAATGTAGATAAAATATTGCAGGTGTTATGTTATCATGGAGCATCACACTCTATTTTGATTGATGCCCATCCCCATATTGGTACAGATAAATTGCCTAGTGTTATAAAAAATATGAGAGAAACAATTCTTTCGTACGGAGGAGAAGTTTATTTTGAAACGCGTATGGATGATTTGCTTATACAACACAATCAAGTAAAAGGAGTTGTAACGAATACAGGTCAAACATTTTTAGGAAATGTACTATTAGCGACAGGGCATTCTGCTCGAGATGTGTATCGGTTGCTACAACACAAAGAAGTTGCTATAGAAGCCAAAGGAATTGCTGTTGGTGTTCGTTTAGAGCATCCACAAGCATTGATAGACCAATTACAATATCATAGCAAAGATGGTAGAGGCGAGTACCTACCAGCAGCAGAATACAGTTATGTTACTCAAGTAGCAGATAGGGGAGTATATTCGTTTTGTATGTGTCCTGGTGGTTTTGTTGTGCCCTCTGCTAGTGCTCCTAATCAAGTTGTAGTTAATGGCATGTCTCCTTCTTCAAGAGGATCTGTTTGGGCAAATGCTGGTATGGTTGTAGAAATAAGACCCGAAGATTTGCCTCAGTATGCTGAATATAAAGAGTTTAGTGTAATGAGGTTTCAAGAAGATATGGAGAACTTAGCCTATGTAAACGGAGGAAGTAAGCAGACTGCACCTGCTCAACGGATGACTGATTATGTGCGAAAAAAAGTATCGTACGATTTGCCAGCCTCTTCGTATACACCAGGTATTGTATCTTCTCCGTTGCATTTTTGGCTTCCCGAACAAATTAACGAACGATTACGAGAGGGATTTAAAACTTTCGGTCGTTGGTCGAATGGTTTCCTAACACCTGATGCCATTTTGTTAGGTGTGGAAACAAGAACGTCATCGCCTATACGAATATTAAGAGATAGAGAAACGTGTGAGCATGTTTCCATCAAAGGACTTTATCCATGTGGTGAAGGTGCTGGGTATGCAGGAGGAATTGTGTCTGCTGCTATTGATGGAGAAAAATGTGCTGAATCTGTGCTTATGCAATTTTAATTAAACCGTTTGTTTTGTTTCTTTTTCACTTATTTAATGAAAAGTACTCAAAGAATGAGTACTTTTTTGCATTATCTTGTATGTTAAACTATAATTATGTGTATATTTGCCGTCCTTTCTTGAGCAATTTTAAAAATGTAAGTGAGTTACATTGGTAAAAAATAATGAATGTAAATAAGTTAGATTGTTTTGTTGATTGAGTGTAAATATAATTAATACTTGTAAAATGAAAAATAAGTATATTGATTTGATAGAACAAACTTCTGAATTTCCAACAGAAGAATTTCAAGTTGTTGATAATGAACTGTCTTTCAATGATATTCCATTGATGGATATTATCAAGCAGTATGGAACACCGCTGAGGATAACCTATTTGCCACGTATTACACAGCAAATTCAAAAAGTTAGGCGTATGTTTAATGTGGCAATGGCAAAAGTGGATTACAATGCCGATTACCATTATTGTTATTGTACAAAAAGTTCGCATTTTTCATTTGTATTAGAAGAGGTGTTGAAGAATGGGGTACATGTAGAAACATCTTCTGCTTTCGATATGAATATATTGGAAAATTTAGCAGAAACTGGTCATCTCAAAAAAGATACCTTTATTATATGTAATGGATTTAAGCGTCCATTGTATGTGGAAAATATACAAAGCTTTATCAATCAGGGTTTTGATAACACTATTGCCATATTAGATAATAAGTTTGAATTAGATTTATTATTGGATGGGATGGAAAAAAACTTCAAAGTAGGTATTCGTATTGCATCGGAAGAGGAACCAAAGTTTGATTTTTATACTTCTCGTTTGGGAATTCGCTATAATGATATTTTACCATATTATTACGAAAAAATTAAAGATAATCCGATGGTTGATTTAAAGATGTTGCATTTTTTTATCAACACAGGAATAAAGGATACTGCTTACTATTGGAGCGAATTGAGCAAAGCCGTAGAGTTGTATTGCGAATTAAAAAAGATATGCCCAGAGCTCGACAGTTTGGATATAGGTGGTGGATTTCCAATAAGTACTCATCTTGATTTTAATTACGATTATGAGTATATGGCAGAGGAAATAGTAGCTCAAATCAAGAATATTTGTACACAGAATAATGTGCCTGAACCAGATATATTTACCGAATTTGGAGCGTTTACAGTAGGTGAAAGTGGTGCAATCTTATATTCTATTGTCAATCAAAAGCAACAAAATGATAGAGAATCATGGAATATGATTGATAGTTCTTTTATTACTACATTGCCTGACACATGGGCAATTAGTCAGCGGTATATATTGTTAGCTATCAACAATTGGGATAAAGAATACCAACGTGTACACTTGGGAGGTTTGACGTGCGATAGTGAAGATTTTTATAGTGCAGGACATTCAAATGCTATATTCTTGCCCAAAGTTGACCCTACCAAAGGTGAACAATACATAGGATTGTTTCATACGGGAGCTTATCAGGAGTCGTTGGCTGGGTTTGGTGGCATACAACATTGTTTGATTCCTGCTCCTAAACATGTGGTAATTGACTTAGATGAAAACGGTGAATACTATACAAAACTTTTTGCAAAAGAACAGAGTTATAAATCGATGTTGAAAATTTTAGGATACTAAGAAGATGGAAAGATTTGCCGGAGTACCCGATCAATATGCTGTGTATGAAACAGCAAAAATGGTAGTTTTACCAGTACCGTATGACGAAACCAGTTCGTGGATAAAAGGCTCTGACAAAGGACCTGAAGCCTTGTTAGATGCGTCGGTTGCATTAGAATGGTATGATATAGAAACACAAACTCAGGTATACAAAAAGGGAATTTTTACCGCCTTGCCAATTACTGAAAAATCATCACCCGAGTTGCTTTGCAATGCAGTACAAGAACGCGTAACCACCTATTTAAAAGATGGAAAATTCCCTGTTACTATTGGAGGTAATCATACCGTAAGTATTGGAGCTATTCGAGCGGCAGCATCGCAATATGCTGACTTAACTATTTTACAAATGGATGCTCATTCCGATTTGCGTCCAAGCTACGAGGGTTCTCAACTTAACCATGCCTGTGTGATGTACCAAGCATCGCAATTGTGTCCGATTACGCAAGTAGGTATTCGCAGTATGTGCGAAGAAGAGTTAGGACTATTTAAAGAGGATAGAATTTTTTATGCTCACGCCATAGCTGGACAAACAGATTGGCAACAAAAAGCCCTTCAAACACTCAGTAAGAATGTGTATCTTACGATAGATTTAGATGTTTTTGATCCGTCAGTATTGCCTTCAACAGGAACTCCCGAACCAGGAGGACTTCGCTATTATGAAGTATTGCATTTTTTGCGAAGTGTATTTGCTCAATACAATGTAGTAGGTTTTGATGTGGTAGAATTATGCCCAAATCCGAATGAAAGAGCTTCTGATTTTTTGGCTGCACGTTTAATGTATCAATTGATGACGTATAAGTTTTTATAAGCGAAATAAAGTAATTGTTACAAAAGGGATTGTTTTGATAGAAAACAATCCCTTTAATTTTTGAATTTTCGCCATAAAAAACATTAATTTCTTTTATATTTTACTCCTTTGTCGAAAAAATCGGTATTTTTATCGGGAATTTTGTGCTGTTAATCGGTTTTGTGTTTTTAACACTTGTAGATACATCTACTTTTGTATCGTACAAAATACACAACACATTATTCATTAAAAACAAGGTAACATGAAAACAACAGAAAAACAAACAAACAAGATGTCAAGCAATGGTTTTGGCTTTGCTCTATTATTAATTGCAATAGGAGCTGTTCTACTATTATCTAAATTGCAAATAATTCCTGCGGCATATAACGATGTGCTCTTTAAATGGCCCATGTTATTGCTTGTTTTAGGTATTATTGCTTTTGTAAAAAAACATATTACAACTGGATTGGTACTATGGATTGTGGGCGGTTTCTTTATTATCCCCATCATAGGAGCTGTACCCAATAGTTTTATAGGAGCTGTGCCAGCAAACTTTACCTCGGTGTATTGGCCTGTTCTCTTAATTCTTGGTGGTATATTATTCATGTTTCATCGTTTGTTTGGCACTAGTTGTTGTTCTCACAAACAAAAAGCCAATTTTCACACAGAGTTTAAAACCTTTTCGCAAACAAGCTCTTCTTCGGCAGGAAATCCTGATTATATGGAAAAAAATTGTGCGTTTGGTAGTATTGAACATATTGTGTTGGAACCCGAATTTAAGGGAGGAAAAATTAATAATGCTTTTGGTGAAACGATCATTGATTTGCGTAAAACTACCTTAAAAGAAGGCGAAACCTTATTAGATATTCAATGTATGTTTGGTGCGGTAGTTATTTATGTACCAGAGCATTGGCAAGTAAAAATTAAAACCAATGCAATGTTTGGAGCTTTTGAAGATAAACGCATTAGTAAGGGAACAGATAGTGCAAGTACATTGGTGATTTTAGGCTCGGTAATGTTTGGCGGAGCTGAACTTAAAAACTAATAATTTATACGTATGCTTCATCCAGCAATCAGAAATTACGGTTATGCCATAGTGTATGTGTTACTATTTATCGTAGTAACGAGTGCTATGGCATTATCCCTATATCCCTTTTATTTACATATTTCGCTAGGATGGTTGTTGCTTGATGCCCTTGTGTTTGCTGCAATCTATGCTGTAATTGGCATACCTCTTTGGATGGTTATTCAGTTTGTAGATTTCTCAAAATATACAGTTATTCAGCAAGTTATCTATATGGTTTCGTTGTGTTTGTTCACCCTATTTGTATGGCTTGCTATTTCGTATGTTCTTTTGTATTTATTGGTTCCAATAGATATATTTGATGTATTGGTAAACGCTATTTTTGTGCGTATTGTGGTGGGAGTATTACTATATATCTGTGTATGGCAATTGTATAAAAGCTTACTTTTTGGGGTAAACAACGAAGATTCGATTATCGAAAAAGCACCCGAAACTCCCATTGACAATAGCCCAAAACCTATGCTTGAAAAAGTTGTGATAAAAGAAGGTAGCACAATTCGTGTTATTCCGCTTCAAGATATTGTTTATTTGCAAGCTGAAGGCGATTATGTAATGATAAGAACTCTTGATGGGAGTTTTATCAAAGAGCAAACCATGAAATCTTTTGAACAAGAATTACCCCCACAACAATTTGTGCGTGTACATCGTTCGTATATAGTAGCTGTGGCAGCTTTAAAAGGGGTTGAATTGTATGAAAAACAACAATATTTGCTGCATCTAAAAAATGGAGAGAAAATTAAAATGAGTATCAATGGATACAAATTAGTAAAACAGCAACTTGCACTCTAATAAGTAACAATTATGAAACGAACATGTTTGCGAAAAAACACAAATACCAATGAAAATAGCAAACATGGAGTTCCATCCAACCTTAAACTAAAAATTATTTACGGATGAAAAATATCTATTTTGTCATTATCATATCGGTAATTAGTGTAATTTATTTATTACTAAATGCTTACGTGTATCACAGGGCTAATGTAGCTTTACCCAATAAAATGGCGAGAAATACTTTTGCGGTGTTATTTTGGTTGTGTAGCGTATCGTTTTTAGTAGGTCAGTTTTTAGAACGTACACCTTGGGTCAATCTCACTACGGTGATTAGTGGCATAGGCTCTGTGTGGCTTGCTTTGTTTTTTTATGCCTTTTTGTTCGTACTTGTGATTGATATATTTGCCTTGCTACACAGGCTTACATCGCTATTGCCTGTATCGTTTTTAGAAATAGCCACACCATTTCGGTTGTTTGTGGTAGTTGCCGTAAGCACCATTTCTTTAGTAACCGCAGGGTATATCAATGCTCGTTATCCCACCGTTAATGAATATGAGGTGCGTATCAACAAACAAGTAGCAGGAAAAAAACAACTTACTGTTGCTTTGGCTACAGATATTCATATGGGCTATATTATTGGTAACAAGAGACTTAGTGATTTAGTATCATCACTAAATGCAATTGAAGCCGATGTAATTATTTTTGGAGGAGATTTGATTGACCATAATATGGTGCCTGTTACATACCACAATATGGGAGAGATATTGAGCCAACTACAAGCTCCTTTGGGCGTATGGGCTGTTACAGGCAATCACGAATATATTGGCAATGCAGAGAGTGCGGTAGATTATTTATCTCGTTATGGCATTCAGTTTGTACGCGACACTGTAGTCAATGTGCAGGGTATTCAATTAGTAGGAAGAGATGATGCACAGAAGATTAATTTTACGCAAATCAACAGAAAATCGCTAGAAACCATCTTTGAACAAGTAGATAGCAAGTTACCCATCATTGTAATTGACCACCAACCCTTAGAGCAGGATAGAGTAGTGGCTTTGGGGGCTGATTTGATGGTTTCAGGACATACCCATCAGGGGCAACTTTGGCCCTTTAAAATCTTGACTAAACTTATTTATAAAATTGAAGATGGGTTAGTACAAAAAAACAATACCCATTTGTATGTTTCGCCAGGATACGGCACTTGGGGTCCTCCTGTACGCATAGGCAACAGACCCGAAATTGCTGTGTTTAGATTGGTTTTTGATTGATAGTTTACCATTAATATATACTATGATTAGGCTTTATTACAGGGAATGTTTCAAACTCGCTAACGAGATAGTTAGTAAAAGTTAAACATCGGGGGGGGGTAGCTCTTATCTTCTTGTTTGTTGTGTTTATTCTATCTACTTTTGTCGCTGAAATAAAAAAACATCATTAAAAGGTAGAAAATGAGAAAACAACTAATTATCTTTGTGTTTGTGACAATAGCAATGATTTCTTGCGAAAAAAAAGAAAGTTATCTTGATACAATTTCTGAAACAATGAAAGCGACACCTAATGCAGAAAATCTATTGTTAATTAATGCTGAACAAACATTACAGTTGCAAAGTGAAATATTGACACAGGCAGAGATTCTTCTTGAGGGAATGAATGTAGAAGAAGCTGATATTACTTCATTAAAGCGTTTAAAATTATCTAATACTATAGATAGTACGTTATTGATAGTGAAATTAGATAGTTTAATAAGTGTGTTTAATGAGTTAAGACCTAAGGCAGTAAAAAGAATATTTGATGAATATAGTATTCCATCTGGAATGACAGAGGATGATCAATACCTAATTGTTGGTGGTGATGTAATGATTGATAAATCTAACCCAGATAATGCTCTGATGCTTAGCAATATCATAAGGGTATATAAAGGGATGGAACCAATTGGAAATATAGATGATTTTGGTGAACAGACAATAAAGGTCAAAAAGAGGATTTACTACTTCAGATGATAAACGTTGGGATAATGGAGTTATTCCTTATCAATTTGCAACAAACATTACAGAGGAAGAAAAAACATTTATAAGAAATTGTTATAATGATTGGACAATACGAACAGATAGGAAAATCAAGTTTCAAGAGGTTTCAGATAGTTGGTGGAATAATTTTAGGTATGATATTGGATTATTTGTTTTTGTGAAAATTTAAAAAGAAACCTTAGGAGTAGTTTCTGGAGTAAATGCAGCGGGTGCTGCAAATACATGTGGTAAATCAACAGGAGCATGGATTAAGTATGATCCTAATTGGATTATGAATTACCGCACAGTTGTTCATGAAATGGGACATATTATTGGTTTAAAACATGAACACCAACGACCAGATAGGGATAAATTTTTAAGGGTGAATATGACTGGAAGTCAGTTTGATAAGATAGAAGAAAAATACAGCAAATTCCTTTGGTGGACTACTAAAACTAGAAGTGTAACTTACACAAGTAATTATGATTTTATGTCGATTATGCATTATGAGAACCCACGGGCTAATCCTTGGTTTACAAATTTTAATGGAAATCGCATAAATACAGGGGGTACTTCTATTAGTAATACAGATGCAGAATTCGTTAAATCAATGTATTAATATGAATAAAATTATGAAAATTATGAATAAAATTATTAATATAATGCTTATTGCTTGTGCATTGATAGGTTGTGAAGAAAGAATTTTTGATGGGAATGATAAAATAGAATCATATTACATAAAAAATTCATTATCAACAAAAATTTCATATAAACTTATTGGAATAACTTCAGAGAGGGCATTACAGTTAGGGTATACTGTAGAATCAGAAATTAATCCTTCAACTACAACTGAAGTATATAAAGCATTGATAGGGGTTGGTGGTTATGAAATAGATAGTATCAAGGTGTTTGAC
Organism: Bacteroidales bacterium; assembly: GCA_012519885.1. Lineage (GTDB taxonomy): Bacteria > Bacteroidota > Bacteroidia > Bacteroidales > Paludibacteraceae > JAAYPI01. Next base: position 9,290 of record JAAYPI010000062.1, on the reverse strand, counting down.
AATAATAATAATTTGATCTTTAAAGGTGATATTGAACAAATTGTAAATAATAGCACAATAGAAATAATTAGTGATTATTCTTCAAAAATTACATTAGATATTAACAACGATATTTTTAATACAAATTAATTATTTTGTTCCAAAAAAATTAATTTTCCTTTGTTCGCCGTAGTGTGAATTTTGACAATCTGGGTGTTCGGCATAGCGTCTCGCTATGTCGAAGTTAAAAGGAAAGCTCCTGCTTTCCATATTCGAACCAAACAAGCTTGCCATAGCCACTGCTACCGTACGAACTACGCTAAACACTAAACAGCTCTGTTACTTAACTCAACGAAGCGAGACGCTTCGCCGGACGAGGTTTTATTGTTTGTTATAAAAAATTTATTTGTATAATTTTTCTCGTTGAGTTTTTACGTGCATATCGTCTAAGTAATCATCGTATTCTATAACTTTATCAATAATGCCATTGGGCGTTAGTTCAATTACACGGTTACATACTGTTTGAATAAACTCATGGTCGTGAGACGACATCAGGATATTTCCCTTAAAGGATTTTAGCGAGTTGTTAAATGCTTGAATTGATTCCAAATCCAAGTGGTTGGTAGGAGAGTCGAGCACCATAACATTGGCATTTTTCAGCATCATACGCGAAATCATACAACGCATTTTTTCTCCTCCTGATAATACGCCTGCTTTTTTATAAATTTCTTCGCCAGAAAACAACATTCTGCCCAAATAGCCACGTATAAATGATTCGGTAGTATCGTCAGAAAATTGTCCCAACCAATCTACTAAATTCAAATCAGTATTAAAAAAATCAACATTATTAAGCGGTAAATAGGCTGAGGTAATGGTTACTCCCCAGTTAAATGTTCCACTGTCTGGTTTTATATTGCCATTGATAATCTCGAAAAACGCAGTCATAGCCCTAGGGTCTTTGGATAAAAATACAATTTTATCCCCTTTTTCTACGTTAAAGTTTACATCCTTAAACAATACTTGACCTTCCATGCTATACGAAAGTCCTTTCACTTCCAGTACCATATTGCCAGGTTCGCGATCGGGTGTAAAAATGATACCAGGGTATTTGCGGGTAGAAGGTTGAATTTCTTCTACGTTCAGTTTTTCAAGCATTTTTCTACGGCTAGTCGCTTGTTTTGATTTAGCCACGTTGGCACTAAAACGACGAATAAACTCTTCCAATTCCTTTTTCTTTTCTTCCGCTTTCTTGTTTTGTGCTTGTTGCTGACGCAAAGCCAGCTGACTAGATTCGTACCAGAAAGAATAGTTACCTGGCACTAATTGTATTTTGCCATAATCAATATCCACAATATGGGTACTTACAGCATCTAAAAAGTGACGGTCGTGCGATACTACCAAAACGGTATTTTCGTAGTTTGCTAAATAATTTTCTAACCAGTTGATGGTGTCAATATCCAAATCGTTGGTAGGCTCATCAAGCAATAGGTTGTCTGGGTTTCCAAACAAAGCCCTTGCCAACAATATACGTACTTTTTCTTTTCCACTAATGTCTTTCATTAGCGAGTAGTGCAAGTCTTCTTTTATACCCAAACCACTCAGTAGCGATGCTGCATTGCTTTCGGCGTTCCATCCGTCGAGTTCGGCAAAAGCCTCTTCTAGTTCAGATGCTCTTATACCATCTTCGTCCGAAAAATCTTCTTTCATGTAAATAGCATCTTTCTCGTTTTTAATATCCCACAACTTGGTGTGTCCCATTAAAACGGTGTCAAGTACAGTAAATTCATCAAATTCGTGGTGGTCTTGTTTTAATACAGATAAACGTTCGTTTGAACCGAAATGAATGGAACCTTTTGTTGGGTCTAAATCGCCACTTAACAAACGTAAGAAGGTTGATTTTCCTGCACCATTAGCACCTATTATGCCATAACAGTTTCCGGCAGTAAATTTTAAATTAACTTCTTGAAATAAAGTGCGTTTGCCAAATTGAATGGCCAAATTTGAAACTGTAATCATGTCTATTGTAAGTTTGTTTTATTCTTGCGACCGCAAAGATAGGCAATTTTCTTTAGATTTAAAAGAAAAGTGTAGCTGTCGGAAAATCAAATAGAGATAATAGCTCAATGCTCGTGGTCATGCGTACATTCTTCGGTGTGATGGAGGTGGTGATCGTGAGTATGACCTATAAAATGGCTTGATACATAATAAATTCCTACAACAATTAAAATAATGGAAACACTACGTTTAATCCATTTATCGTATGTGTGTATTTTTGAATTAATTGTGTGCAAATTAGAAACGCTAAATGCCAATAACCAAGCCATTAAAGCAACAGGAATGCTGGTGCTTATAGCAAACAAAATGGGGAGTAAGTAGCCAACGTTTGATTCGACTGAAACAGGAATTAACACCCCAAAAAAGAGGGCAGCACCATACGGACAAAATGCCAATGCTAATACAATGCCTAATGCAAAAGGACTTAAATTTCGTTTATTTGTAAATGTTTTTACTTCGTGATTAGCATCACAATGTTCGTGTTTGTGCGGTTTTAACAAGTCTAACATAAAAATACCTACAACTAAAAATATGGCACCAATGAGCAATTCACCATACGATGTGAAAAAGGTTTGCAAGGTGTGTAAATTGGTGGTGGTTTGTAGCACAAATAATAATACAATGCCTAATACTGTATAGCTCAACACCCTACCAAGGGTATATAGTAAGCCGTTGATAAATACTTTTCGTTTATCTTGAATGTCTTTCCCCAAAAAGGCAATAGCACCAATATTCATTGCCAAAGGGCAGGGGTCTATGGCTACAAGCAACCCAAGTAGCAAGGCTAATACAATAGGAAACTCAGAAAATGTATGTAGTAGTTCAGTGTAGTTCACGGTTGTGTTTATTTTTACGCAAAAATACAACTAAGTTTGAGAATGGAGCTTTCTTATTTCCTAAAAAACTAAAATAAACTGATTATTTTTTTGCCACATACATACGAGCTAATCCGCCCGAAAAGGCAGTATGCTCAATACTCGAAAAGCCAACATTTTGTAAATGCTGGATAAATTCGTGTGGTTTAGGAAACTGTATAACCGACGAATATAAGTATTTATAGGCAGATTTATCTTTGGATATCAGTCCACCTATAAAAGGCATAATATGTTTAAAATAGAGGTTGTAAAAAAAGAACAGAACTTTATTGGTAGGCACAGATAATTCGAGAATAACCAATAATCCATTATCATTAATAACCCTTCGCATTTCTTTTAAGCCAATTTCTAGGTTTTCAAAATTGCGAACTCCAAAGGCTACAGTTACAGCATCAAAGGTGTTGTTTTCGTATGCAATATGCTCACTGTCACCATACAAAAGCTCTATTTTATCGGATAATTGTAGCTGCGAAACTTTTTTGTTGCCTACAGCTATCATACCCTCAGCAATGTCGATGCCAATAATTTTTTCAACACCTGCTTTGGCTAGTGCTATCGAAAAATCTCCTGTTCCACACGCCACATCCAATACTTTTTGTGGTTGTTCCTGCATTACTTTTTTGACAGCCGTTTTTCTCCAACGTTTATCTACCGATAATGATAAAATATGGTTAAGCGTATCGTAGCTTGAGGCAATCCCATTGAATAAACCCGAAATATACGTTTTTTTTGCCATACCTTACAAAAATCCTAGTTCTAATTGTGCTTCTTCCGACATCATGTTTCTGTCCCAAGGTGGATCAAAAACAAGGTTGATATTCAATCCTTTAACACCTTCAATGCCTTCTACTTTCATTTTTACATCTTCTAAAATAAAATCAGCCATAGGGCAACTTGGTGCTGTTAAGGTCATTTCAATATCTACGATGTTGTCATCACTTACTTCTATCTTGTAAATTAAACCTAAATCGTAAATATTTACTGGAATCTCTGGGTCAAATACGGTACGCAACATGCGTACAATTTGGTTTTCTAATTCCAATAGCGGAGTGTTAGTTTCTGTATTCATTTTCTTTCATTTCTTTTGGTAAATAATCAGCTTGTATATTCGTCATAGCTTTCCACATCGAAAAATGAGCTTCTGGGTTCATTTTTTCTATTTGTTGGATAAGCTGTTTCATATTTTTTCTAAATGAGTCTTTTTCATAGGGACAATTTTTTACTTGCTTTTGATAGTTTCTGATTTTTTCAAGTTGTATCAATTCATTTTCTCGTAGCAAACACATGGGTCGTATAATCGTCATTTCAAACTTGTTCATTTTCAATATAGGAGGCATGGTCGAGAATGCTCCTTGAAAACTCATATTCATCAACAATGTTTCTAATATATCGTCTTGGTGATGCCCCAATGCAATTTTGTTGCAACCCAACTCTTTGGCAATATCAAAAAGCTGTTTTCTGCGTGTCCACGAACACAAAAAGCAAGGTGATTTTCGGGTGTCAGTACTGGCATCAAAACTACTATTGCGATGAACAAAAGGCACATCATATTGTTCGCAAAATGCTTTTAAATAAGCTAAGTCTGACGTATATGGTATATTATCCAACGTAATATGTGCAGCAACAACACTAAAAGAAGGCTTAAATATTTTTTTTCGCTCACCTAATAATTCCACCAATGCCAATGAATCTTTCCCTCCCGAAAGCCCCACTAAAATAACATCTCCATCTGAAATTAAACCGTACTGATAGATAGCTTTATTGAACTTCCGTTTTAACGAAACGATAAATTTTTCTTCTTCTTTGCTTAATTCAGTCATTTTGAATGCTATTTTCACAACAAAAGTACTTATTTTATTAAAATTTACAAGCCTAAAAATTCATTATATTAATTAAAACAACTAATTTTGCTGAGTTTTAGAAAATTATACAATTATTATATTATTATGGCAGAAAAAAAATTGAATTTATTGGCTGAATTTCCACCGGTAACAACCGAAAAGTGGATGGAGAAAATTACGGCTGACTTGAAAGGTGCTGATTTTAGTAAAAAATTAGTTTGGAAAACCAATGAGGGTTTTGATGTAATGCCGTTTTATCGTGCAGAGGATATTGAGACTTTGAAAAACACAGAGGCTATTCCAGGAAAGTTTCCGTTTGTAAGGGGTACAAAGGCTAACAATGATTGGTATGTTCGTCAGGATATTGTAGTAGAAAATGTGGATGAGGCGAACAAAAAAGCATTGGATGTTCTTAACAAGGGAATTACTTCGCTTGGTTTTAAAATTAGCTATCAAGATTTGTCAAGTAGCTATATCCAATCACTTTTAAAAGGTATTGCTGCTGATTGTGTAGAATTAAATTTTAGTATTTGCACCGATCACGCTGCTGAATTGGCTGGGATATTAGTTGCTTATTTTCAGTCAAAAGGATATGACTTAGTTAAATTGCATGGCTCCATCAACTTTGATGCTATGAATGCTATGTTATTGCGTGGTAAAGAATATGATAAAGCAAGTATCGTATCGATGGCAAAAGCAATTATTGATGCAATTGCTCCTCTTCCTTTTTACCGTGTTATGGGTGTTAATGCTACAACCTTAAGCAATGCTGGAGCTTATATAGCTCAAGAGTTAGGATATGCATTGGCTTGGGGAAATCAATATCTTTCATTATTGGTAGAGGCAGGTGTAGATACATCCTTGGCTGCTAAAAAAATTAAATTTAATTTTGGTGTAGGTGGCAATTATTTTATGGAAATTGCCAAATTCCGTGCTGCCAAATTGTTGTGGGCATTGATTGTAGATGCATACCAACCAATATGTCGTCGTCCTAATTGTGATAATACTGAAAATGGTATTTGCAAATGTGCTGCCAGAATACGCATTCATGCACAAACATCGGAATTTAACAAAACAGTATATGATGCCAATGTAAATATGCTTCGCACACAAACGGAAGCCATGAGTGCTTCGTTGGGTGGGGTAGATTCACTAACCGTATTGCCTTATGATTCTGTGTACAAAAAATCAGATGATTTTTCGGAGCGTATTGCTCGTAACCAACAATTATTGTTGAAAGAAGAATCAAATTTTGATAAGGTGGCTGACCCAGCTTCTGGTTCGTACTATATCGAAACATTAACCAATGAAATAGCTCAACAAGCTTGGAAATTATTTTTAGAAGTAGAAGAAAATGGTGGTTTTTATGCAGCTATTGTAGCAGGTAATGTACAAAAAGCAATTAAAAAAACTGCAAGTACGCGTTTAAAAAATGTTTCATCTCGCCGTGAAGTGTTACTTGGAACCAATCAATTCCCTAATTTCAACGAGCAAGCAATTACTAAAGTTCAAAAAGAAAATAATGCATCATCTTGTTGTACACATAATACATCTATCGAACAGTTATGTGCAGTACGTGCAGCTGATGAATTTGAATCCTTACGTTTTGCTACCGAAAAAGCGACTAAGCGTCCAAAAGCATTTATGCTAACCATTGGTAACTTGGCTATGCGTTTGGCAAGGGCTCAGTTTTCGTGCAATTTCTTTGCTTGTGCAGGGTATGATGTAGTAGATAATTTAGGATTTAAAACCATCGAAGAAGGTATAGCAGCAGCTAAAAAAGCCAATGCTGATATAGTGGTATTATGCTCAAGTGATGATGAATATGCTGAATTAGCCCCTCAAGCTTTTGATTTAGCAAAAGGAAACGCTATTTTAGTGATAGCAGGAGCTCCAGCTTGTACTGATGAGTTAAAAGCCTATGGTATTGAGCATTTTATCAATGTTAAATCCAATGTGTTGGATACTTTACGTACGTTTAACGGTTTATTAACTATGAATCAATAGAGATGAGTCCAACTACAAAAAATTGGATAATAGCTACACGCCCATGGTCGTTTCCGGCATCGGCAATGCCCGCTTTGTTTGCTATGGCGTATGTTTTTTACATGCAAGATAGCATAGAGTCCATCCATTGGGGGTATGGAGTAGCTGCTTTATTGGGTGCTGTGTTGTTTCAAGCAAGCGGAAATCTTATTGGCGATTATTTCGATTACATGTATAAAGTAGATAGAAAGGAATCGTTCGGTTCGAGCCGTATGTTGGTAGATGGTGTATTTACGCCCAAAACAATATTCTGGTTTGGATTAATCGTATTATGTATGGGTATTTTGCTTGGTTTGTTTTTATGGTCGCAAACAGGCAACGATTTGCTATGGATTGGTATCGTTGGTGCTTTGGGTACATTTTTTTATTACAAACTAAAGTATATGGCTTTGGGCGATGTCTTGATTTTTGTTATTTACGGACCGCTCATTGCTTTAGGAACAGCCTTTGTAATGACGAATCAATTATATTGGGAGGTTGTAGTGTTAAGTATTCCGATTGCTTTTTTGGTTGTGAATATTTTACATGCAAACAACACACGTGATATGAGAGATGATAAATTGGCAAATATCAAAACACAAGCCTTGTTGCTTGGCGAAAAAGGTTCGCGCATTCAATATACCTTTTTAGCTATTGGAGCGTATGTGGCTGTGGCAATATTTGTATTATTAAATATGATATCGCCTTTGGCATTGTTGGTAATAGTAACCTTGCCCCTTGCAAAAAAGAATATCAATTTAATAAAACAAGCTAAGATTGATAAACCTGAGATTATCAAAGATTTAGATGCTATGTCAGCTCAATTGGTGATGGCATTTACATTGATGTATGCTCTTGGAATTTTTAATGGATATTGGATATGAAAAAAGTATTATTAGCGTCATTGCTTGCTGCTGTTCTGTGGTTTATTATGTTTTCGCCATGGACATCTATCCATATTAATTTTTGGATAGCAATGGCTTGTTCAGCTGCATTTTTGTGGGCTATGAGTGCTTTTTTTGATAAAAATTTTAGCAAACAATTCTCTTTCAATGTTAAAGATCTTGTAATAGGACTTATGTCTGCTGCTGTTTTGTATGGGGTGTTTGTAGTAGGTAATTATTTATCTACCCAATGGTTTGATTTTGCTGGCACTCAAATACAAGGCATTTATGGAATGAAAGAAGAACAAAATTTGGTATTAGTAGGCGTATTACTTACTGTGCTGATTGGTCCTGCTGAAGAAATATTTTGGCGTGGATATGTGCAAAAACAACTTGGTGCAAGATATGGCGATTGGTTTGCTGTATTGATTACTGTGTTAATTTATACCTTAGTACATATCTGGTCGTTTAATTTTATGTTAATTATGGCAGCCATGGTGTGTGGATTGTTTTGGGGCATATTGTACAAATACCACAAAAATATTGTAACACTCATTGTGTCGCATGCTGTTTGGGATGTAGCGGTATTTATCCTAATTCCAATTGCATAAATAATTGAGAAATAATAAAAATGAATAATAAAATTGAGTACATTCCTGAATGGCTCATAAATTAAAAAAAATGAACATGAAACCTGATTTTAAAAGTATTGACATTACAAACATCGCTGTTTCATCAGGCGTTGGTACACAAGCGGAAAGTACTTGGGTAACACCTGAGCAAATTCCTGTGAAACCGTTTTACACAAAACAAGACCTAAATGGTATGCAACATTTACAATATGCTGCGGGTTTACCTCCTTATTTACGTGGACCTTATAGTGTAATGTATGCTATGCAACCTTGGACTATTCGTCAGTATGCAGGATTTTCTACTGCAGAAGAATCAAATGCGTTTTACCGTAGAAATTTAGCTGCTGGTCAAAAAGGATTGTCTGTTGCTTTTGACTTAGCTACTCACCGTGGATACGATGCCGACCACGAGAGGGTAGTAGGTGATGTGGGTAAAGCTGGTGTATCTATCTGTTCAATCGAAGATATGAAAGTGTTGTTTGATGGTATTCCATTGAATAAAATGTCTGTATCAATGACGATGAATGGTGCTGTATTGCCTGTGTTAGCTTTTTATATCAATGCAGGATTAGAGCAAGGTGCTAAACTTGAAGAATTGTCAGGTACTATCCAAAATGATATTTTGAAAGAATTTATGGTGCGTAATACGTATATTTATCCACCTAAATTTTCGATGAAGATTATTGCTGATATTTTTGAATATACGTCAAAAAATATGCCGAAATTCAACTCAATTTCTATTTCGGGATACCACATGCAAGAAGCTGGTGCTACTGCTGATATTGAGTTAGCATATACCTTGGCAGATGGATTGGAGTACTTACGTGCGGGTGTAAATGCAGGTATGGATATCGATTCGTTTGCTCCTCGTTTATCATTTTTCTGGGCAATAGGCATGAATCACTTTATGGAAATTGCTAAAATGCGTGCGGCGAGAATGTTATGGGCTAAAATTGTAAAACAATTCAACCCAAAAAATCCGAAATCATTAGCTTTAAG
>JAAYPI010000009.1 GCA_012519885.1 Bacteroidales bacterium | reverse complement strand
TATCCCCGATGGTTTTTCACCCAATGGCGATGCTATCAACGATACGTTTGTGATACAACATAGCTCCAACTTAACCATCAACCTTATCGTATTTAACCGATGGGGTAATAAAGTGTTTGAGCAAGCTAACTATGCCAACGACTGGGAGGGTACCGGTATCAATAACCAAGCACTACCCGAAGGAACTTACTACCGTATTGTTGAAGTTACCAATACTACTACGGGCGAAAAACAACGTTTGTCTGGGGTAATTACACTGAAAAGATAATGATTGACAGAAACTTACAAATTATGAAAAAAATACTATTCATCTTTATTGCATTCATCGCTGGCTATACCCTGGCTCTTGCTCAGCAAGCTCCCATGTACTCGCAGTATATGTTTAATATGCTCAACGTAAACCCTGCCTATGCAGGTAACAGGGCGGTGCAAAACCTAACGCTATTGCACAGACACCAATGGGTGGGGTTCGAAGGAAATCCTCGTACATCATCCCTTTCCTGGGACATGAGGGCTGAAGATTCGAACAATGGGTTCGGGGCGCAAATCTATAACGACCAACTGGGCGTGGAAAATACCACCGGAATACAAGGGTTTTATTCCTATAAAATACCCTTCAATAATGCCTCTCTTGCTCTGGGTTTAAGTGCCGGGTTGCTCAATTTTACAGCTGCCTATACAGATGTTACTACCATTCAACCCAATGACCCCGCTTTTGCAGAAAACGCCAACACGTTCTTACCTACTGCAGGTATTGGCTTGTTATTCGCATCCGAAAAATGGTATGCAGGTATTTCTATTCCAGCGCTACTCAGAACAAAAGATTTCTTAAGTGAAGCTGAAGCATTGGTAAATAAATTTGGGGCTACAAACCACTATTTCTTAACAGCTGGATATGTTTTTGAGGTAAATCCAAATTTAGCTCTCAAACCATCGCTATTATTCAAAGCTGTTTCGGGGGCTCCTTTGCAAACAGACATTAACATCAATGCTTGGTGGAATCAAAAATGGGGGGCTGGGGCTAGTTTCCGTACTGGCGATGCCGTTGTAGCAATGCTCGAATACCAAATAACAAACACCATTCGTTTGGGGTATGCTTTCGATTACTCTATTTCCCAACTAAATGCTTTTAACCAAGGAACACACGAGATTATGCTCCGTTACGAATTCGATACGAGCAAAGCTATAAGGGTATTATCGCCTCGGTATTACTAACAGGGTGCTTACTTACATTGTATAACGTCTTTAATTACTTACTAATCATGATGAAAAATATATCCTACAAAATAAGACTAACGCTAGCCTGTGTATTGCTTTCTGCTACGAGTGTACAGCTTATAGCTCAAACAAACAACGATATCCTCAAACAAGCTGACAGGCATTACCAATATGCTAATTATGCTAGAGCGGTGCAACTATACGAACAGGTGGTGGCACAAACAAAGCTGCTGGTAACCCAAGAGGCTACGCCCGAACAAACAGAAAAATTGCAACAAGAAAAAATTGACCTGTTTACCAAAATTGCTGATAGCTACTGGCAAATGAGACAATACAACAAGGCTAAAGTTGCTCTCGATGAAATAAAAAACATAAGCCTTGAGAAACTATCGAACAAAGAAAAAAACAGGCTCGCTCAACTCTATGCTCTTACAGGTGATTACAAAAAAGCTGCCGATATTTACGACCAAATTCCAGGGGCGAAAAACAAAGCTGAACTCTATAGACAAGATGATTTCTTTGGCAAACTAAAAGCCGACTCTGCCGATTGGACTATCCAGCTCCTTAATATTAACAGTGCATACAACGATTTCTCCCCTGTCATTGTAGATCAAAACATCCTTTTCTCTTCTAACAAACCCCAAGGTAAAGAAAAAAGGGCATTCGGATGGGATGGTAATGATTACACCTCTTTATGGTTATTCCCTATAAAAGACCTAAAAAATATACAAGAAAAACCCACTCAAAAAAATGATAAAAAGACAACAACGCTACAAACAAAAAAAATAGCTGGCATATATACCCCTGGTGATGTGCGTCCTATAGAGCAACGCAGTTCCCTCAAAAATGAAATGCCTTTGCTTCCTACTACTCAATCGGGGAAAGGTTCGCGTGTGAGTGGTACCGAAAAATTCCAATTCAATATAGCGACTGCGAGTGTAGATTCTTTAGGAAATATTTTCTTATCTGTTAACAACCAAAAAGTAAAAAATACACAAACCAGTTCTATTTCCATTATGCAAGGTTCGTGGGCTAACCAAGCTATATCGCAGGTAAAAGCTCTGCCTTTGGATGGATTTTTTGCTACCATGCACCCTACCGTTAACAAACAAAGTACCCTCCTTATTTTTGCTGCTAAAATAGCAGAATCAGACTCATACGACTTGTATATGAGCAAGCGTAATGACCCTAATCAAGCATGGAGTGTGCCTGTAAAATTGGCTGAAAACATCAACTCTACGGGAAATGAGGTGTTTCCTTATATAGCTCCTGACGGATACTTGTATTTTAGCTCAGACGGGCATCCTGGATTAGGGGGATTGGATTTATTTAAAATAGACTTACAACAAGCTATCAATAAAACCGGTACTATTGAATCCCTCGGATATCCTGTTAACTCTGCTGCTGATGATTTTGGGTGGGCTCAGGATACCACTAAAAGGGCTGGCTTCTTCTCCTCTAATAGGTATGCCAATGCAGATAATATTTTTTCGTACGCCTACTTACCTATTCCTAAAAGTATGTTTGTGTCAGGATTAGTGAAAGAGAAAAAATCACTCGATTTATTGCCTGGGGCTACTGTATTTTTGGTGGACAAAGAAAAACAGATTGTGTACGTGGACAAAGCGGACAAGGATGGTCGTTTCACGTTTGAGATAAAAAATCATGGCGAGTTTACGCTAAAGGGATTAGAAGAAAACTATTTTGAAGATTGCATCGACATTAACGTGCCGGCTCCTGCTTACAAACAAAATCAATATGCGGCAAAAGATATTTTGCTCGAGTTGCAAGTACCTAAAAAATGGGTGTTAGAAAATCTATTGTACGACCTCGATAAATGGAACATACGCAAAGATGCACAAGCTCCTTTGGACAGTGTGGTGGCTATTATGAAAAAATACCCCATTTTTGTAGAACTGGGTTCGCATACTGACAGTCGTGGGTCCGATACGTACAACGAACGTTTATCCCAACGCAGGGCTCAATCGGCGGTCGATTATATCGTGAGCAAAGGAATTTCTCGCTCACGTATTACAGCCAAAGGGTATGGCGAAACACAACCAACCAACGAATGTAAAAACGGCGTAAACTGTTCCGAAGAGCAACACCAAGCAAACAGACGTACAGAAATAAAGGTTACACATAACCCAGAGCCTGCTCATACGCTTGACCCTAACAAATTTAAAAAAGGAGACATACTCAAAACATCCGACTTCCCCGAAGGGTTCTTCGGGAAATGTAGAGAATAAAAAGAAATTATATGTATAAAATAATGAGTGGAAACAATCAATATATTTCCACTCATTGTATATTCTCTTTATACATCTTATATGTTTTTCAATGTATTCTTAAAAAAAGGAATAATGCCAAAATAAAAAAAGTAGCTATTTTACAAAATAGCTACTTAACAATACATTGAAATATAAATTTATACCTAATAAATTGGTACTTCTTTTTTTATGCTTTCTTCTAATGAAATAAGAGTTTCAGTTGCAGTAACTCCTTTTATTTCTTGAATTCTATTATTTAATAAATCCATTAAATGCATATTATCTGCCGCATACAATTTTATTAACATAGTATACGGTCCAGTAGTAAAATGACATTCGACAATTTCAGGTATTTTCTTCAGCTCTGGCACCACATTTTTATACATAGAGCCTTTCTCCAACTTAATACCAATATACGTACATGTATTATAACCAACCTTTTGAGCATTTACATGATAACCAGACCCTTCAATTACCTTCATATCAATTAGCTTTTGTACACGTTGATGTACAGCAGCACGCGATACACCACACAATTCTGCTACTTCTATAAATGGCTTACGGGCATTTTTACCAATAATTTTTAGTATCTCTTTATCAAGGCTATCCAGTTTTTCCATGTGATTGTATTAAGATTACGAAGCAAAAATACGTATTATTTTATAATATCCAATAATTCTACTTCAAATATCAATGTAGCAAAAGGAGGAATAATCTGTCCTGCACCTTTTTCTCCGTATGCCAGTTCATAAGGAATATATAAAATATATTTAGATCCTACAGTCATTAATTGTAAGCCCTCTGTCCATCCAGGAATCACTTGATTTAGTGGAAATTCCGCTGGTTCGCCACGTTTAATGGAACTATCAAATACTTCGCCATTAATCAATTTTCCTTCATAGTGCACTTTTACTTTTTCACCTGCTAAAGGAGTTCTTTTAGATGTTCCTTGTGTAATAACTTTATATTGTAAACCCGATTCAGTAACTTGTACTCCTTCTTCTTTCTTATTTTTCTCAAGAAACTCTATCCCCTCTACTTTATTTTTTCCAAAAGTTTCTTCCAGCATTTTGTTTTTTATTACCTCCATTTTAGTTTCGGTAAACTTCGAAGCATCTTCTACTGTCATGCCTGCTTTTGCAGACATTGCCTCATAGAAACCCTTATAAAATAAATCTTTGTTAATTGTTTTGGTAGAGTCTTCACCAAAAATAGCATTATTTAAATTAGGAATCATTTGCTCCTTAATTTGACTACCAATCTGCAAACCAACCATATAAGCTTTTTCTTCAGCACTTTGCTCTCCTGCTGCATCTTTAACACCCTTAATGAAAGATTCCATCTGAGTAGAATCTACTCCCATTTGTGCCCCTAAATAATCCATCAATCCAGCAGTGGTAGAAATACCAAAGGCATACGATAATGAATCCATATCACTTTCAATTTTTACAGTTTTTTCATTCGTACAGGAAACTGAAAAAATAGCCAACAACAATACTGATAGCATTGCTAAAACATGTGTTCTTTTCATACAATTTTTTTCTATTATTTATAATTAATTATTCTATTCCTAATAATTCTACTTCAAATATTAAGGTTGCAAAAGGTGGAATAAATTGCCCTGCTCCTTGTTCTCCATATGCTAATTGATAAGGAATATACAAGGTATATTTAGATCCAACAGGCATTAATTGCAAACCTTCTGTCCAACCTTGTATTACTTGATTTAAAGGGAAACTGATTGGTTCTCCCCTATCCAATGAGCTATCGAATTTTTTACCATTCAATAAAAATCCTTCGTAATGTACTTTTACTTTATCTGTTTCTTTAGGTTTTGGACCATCACCTTGTTTTACAATTTGATACTGTAATCCACTTGGCAAGGTTACAACTCCTTCTCTTTTTTTATTTTCTTCTAAGAACGTTTCTCCTTCACTTTTCGACTTTTGTGTTTCTGCTTCTTGTATTTTTGATAAATAGGCATCTAAAAATGCATTTGCCTGATCGTATGACAATAACGTTGTATCGCCTTTTAATGCTACAGAAAATGCTTCAGCCAAAATAGTTACATCATAATCTCCTCCAGGAAACTGCAACATTTGTTGCTTAAAAGCTGTCCCTACATTCACCCCGACAGCATAACTAACAGAATCAATAGTATTTGTAAGAACTAAAGCAGGTTTTTGCTCTACTTTTGTTTTATTCTTTGGTGCAAAAATAGCACACGAAGATAAGACTAAAACGGACAATGCTACTACAATGTATTTCATTATTTTATTACTTTTAAAAGTTCAACATCAAAAATCAACGTTGCAAAAGGAGGAATAGATTGACCAGCACCTCTTTCTCCATAAGCCAATTGATATGGGATAAACAAACGCCATTTAGCACCTTCTTGCATTAATTGCAAAGCTTCTACCCATCCAGCAATTACTTGATTCACCCCAAATACTGCAGGTTCGCCACGTTGCACAGAGCTATCAAACACCTGACCATCAAGCATAGTGCCATGATAATGACATTGAACTTGATCGGTAGCCGATGGTTTTGCTCCTGTACCTGCTGTTAACACTTGGTATTGTAATCCACTTGCAAGTTCTATTACACCTTCTTTTTGTTTATTTTGTGCTAAAAATTCAGCACCAATTTGCTTATTTAATGCCTGCATTTTATTTGCTAAATCTTGAAAATACTCATCAAGCACAATTTTAGCTTCATCATACGATATTTCAGCTGTTTTTTGCTCTAATACATCTTGTACACCTTGTACAAATTTATCTAGGTTCACTCCCGTAATACCACTACCTATTAGGTTGTTACCTATACTCAAACCCAAGGCATAACTTACTTTTTCCATACTTCTTTTCTGATTGCTATTTTTTTAATAAAAACTCTGCAAAGATACAATTTCCTAAACAAGTTGACAACTATTGAATAAAATATAATTGTATTTTACAAATACTTAACAGTAAAGTAGTAGCATGTATGTATGTATTTACAAGAATGCACAGCCCTCTACTTTTAAAAATAACAAAAGCTGTCTTTTCTCAAGACAGCCTTCATTATAACGCAAAATGATAGCTTATAATGCTTTTAATGCTTGTTCTATATCTGCTTTTATATCTTCAAGATGTTCTATGCCCACAGAGATACGCAACAAGCCTGGGAAAACGCCTGCGGCGAGCTTTTCGGAAGGTGAAAGTTGTTCGTGGGTAGTGGCAGCTGGATGAATAATCAATGATTTGGCATCACCAACATTTGCTAGATGGCTTATTAGTTTTAAATTATTAATTAACTTATCTGCTTTTTCTGCATCTCCTTTTAATTTGAACGACAATACACCGCCAAAACCATTTTTTAAATATTTGTTAGCCAAGGAATGGTATTTGCTACTTTTGAGACCTGGATAATTTACGTATTCTACTGCTGGATGTTTTTCTAACCATTGTGCTAAGTTTAACGCATTCTCTACGTGTCTTTCTACTCTCAACGACAGGGTTTCTAGCCCTTGCAATAGCAAAAAGGAGTTGAATGGACTAATTGCATTTCCCCAATCTCGAAGCCCTTCTACACGGGCTCTGATGATAAACGCTATGTTTCCAAATGGTCCGTTTGCACCAAACACATCCCAAAATACCAATCCATGGTAACTATCTGATGGCTCTGTAAAAGCAGGAAACTTACCATTTCCCCAGTTAAAATTACCTCCATCAACAATTACACCACCTAACGAAGTGCCATGTCCGCCAATCCATTTAGTAGCACTTTCGACTACTACGGAAGCTCCATGTTCTAGCGGGCGAAACAAATAACCACCAGCTCCAAATGTATTATCTACTATTAAGGGGATATCATATTTTTTCGCTACTGCTGCAATTGCCTCAAAATCTGGAATATTCAAATCTGGATTACCTATTGTTTCTAAATATAAGGCTTTGGTGTTGCTGTCAATGTATTTCTCAAATGTAGCTGGTTCGTCGTTTTCGGTAAAACGCACTTCTACTCCTAATCGTTTAAACTGAGACCTAAACTGATTGTACGTACCTCCATATAAATGAGAAGTAGTTACAAAATTATCGCCAGCTTGTAAGATATTATTTAAAGCCAAAAATTGAGCTGACTGACCCGAAGATGTTGCTAAAGCTGCTACTCCTCCTTCGAGGGCTGCTATACGTTTTTCAAACACATCGGTAGTAGGATTCATTAATCGGGTATAAATATTACCAAACTTCTTTAATCCAAATAGGTCTGCCCCATCTTTAGCATCGTCAAAAACATACGAACTAGTTTGATATATGGGTACTGCTCTTGACTTTGTTGTTGCGTCTACCTCTTGACCTGCATGTATCTGTAATGTTTCAAATTTTAGTTGTGTTGCCATCGTTTTATCTTGTATTTGTTTTTCTATATTTGTATTTTTTACTCGCTGTTTTAGTATTTTTGCTAATGCTTGTTGAAAAGCTTCTGATAAATTACTCATACTATATGTTGTTTTCAATTTCTTATAATGGATACTCTTCAAAGGCGTATAAAAGTGTAGACAAATAACGTTCGCCAGTATCTGGTAATAATACAACAATATTTTTCCCTTTATTCTCTGGACGCAAAGCCACTTGAGTAGCTACATAAGCAGCAGCTCCACACGAAATACCTACTAACATACCTTCTTCTCGAGCCAATTGTCGTGCTGTTAAAATAGCATTGTCTGTGGATACTTGTATCACCTCATCAACTACTTGAGGGTTATAAGTTTTTGGAATAAAGCCTGCTCCTATGCCTTGTATTTTGTGCGGACCAGGTTTACCACCTGAAATTACAGGAGAATCAGCAGGTTCAACTGCAATAATTTGTATGGCTGGATTATGTGCTTTAAGAGCAGCTCCTACACCACTGATTGTTCCTCCAGTGCCTACACCACCTACAAAAACATCTACTTTCCCATTGGTATCTCTCCATATCTCTTCGCCAGTTGTACGTTGATGAACTGATGGGTTAGATGGGTTATCAAATTGCTGTGGCATATACGAAAATGGATTGGCTTGATGTAATTCTGCCGCTTTTTCAATAGCTCCTTTCATTCCTAGAGCCCCTGGAGTTAATACCAAATTTGCACCCAATGCTTTTAATAAATTACGCCTTTCAATGCTCATAGTTTCGGGCATGGTAAGCGTAAGTTTGTATCCTTTTACAGCAGCTACCATAGCTAATCCTATGCCAGTATTTCCACTCGTTGGTTCAATAATTTCGGCTCCTTTTTTTAATTTTCCATCGGCTTCTGCATCTTCTATCATGGCTAAAGCGATGCGTTCTTTTACGCAACCTGCTGGGTTAAATAATTCGAGTTTTACGATTACATTAGCCTGTAAATTTCTTTTCTCGGCATAATTTGATAATTGTACTAATGGAGTATTTCCAATGAGTTCTGTCAGGTTTTTTGCTATTCGTGCCATACCATGTATTTTTTTAATGTTTAACTGATGCAAAGATAACTGGTAATAAATGCATACACAATAGCTTTTGTGTGGGATTTTACATACCACAAGTATGGTATATCAAGCAAAAATATGTATTTTCGCATGCTTATTTATACGTATGAAAGAAAAAATACCTGTTACCATTGTTACTGGATTTTTGGGAGCTGGCAAAACAAGTTTGCTAAACATGCTTATCAAACAACACCCGTTTACCAAATTTGCAATTATCGAAAACGAATTTGGCGAACTATCCGTGGATGGAGGTTTATTAGCTACTGCCAAAGAGAATATCTTTGAATTGAGCAACGGATGCATCTGTTGTTCGTTACAATCAGAATTTTCTACCGTTATTGATCGATTGCTTTCTAGTCCGTATCCGTTTAACCACCTACTCATCGAAACAACAGGCATAGCCAATCCTGCAACGGTAATAAGACCTTTTTTAGAAGGAGACAAATTTCCATTTTTGTTTGAATTAAACGCAGTAGTATGTTTAATTGATGCAAACAACTATAAGAATAAAAGCAACAATTTTCATGAAATTCATCGACAAATAGCCATGTCGGACACCCTCATCATCAATAAAACTGATTTAATTACACAAGAAGAACTTAATTCGTTGACAAAGATTTTGCATACAAAAAATCCAATGGCAACCATCTTCCCAAATTCATATAACTCTATCGATACAAGAAAAATACTTCAAGCCTATTCTTACAGAGAACAACAGATAGCTTCATCTATATTTTCATATACACCAAACCATACTGAGCATAAAAACGACAGCCAACTCATTACACAACCTACTACGCTCTCTCATACTATAGAATCGGTAGCATTTGAATACGAAACAGCCTTTGACGTGGATACATTTAGTAGTTGGATTCGGATGTTTGTTACACTCAACCAACAAACTATTTTTAGAATAAAAGGGATTTTGTGTTTTGCAAACTTACCTGGAAAGTTTATACTACAGGTGGTGGGGGATATTGTTACATTTGAATCATTGCCAGATGATACCGAAAAAAACACAAGCTCAAAACTTGTATTTATAGGCACATCGATACCGAAAACGGATATCGAAATAAGTTTACGCAACATGCTTGCTTAACAAAAAAATAGGAGACACAAAATTGCATCTCCCATAAAACTAACAACAAATCTTTTATCTTTATAATTTCACTTTATAAGCTTTGGCTCCAATACGTACTACTAAAATTTGGTTTGTAGGTAAATCTTCGACCACCAACACCCCTCCTTCGGAAAGAGTACGATATACATTTTGACCAGTAAGAGCAAATATGTTTATTTCTTCTCCTGCCTTAGCTGTAATATATACCTTATTACCCACTACTGAAACAACTTCTTGTTGCGTTTCTTGCACCGTATTTACGGGCTTTTTTTCGGTAGTAGCATACACCCCAACCACCGCAAAAGAGAGCAATATGTAGAGTAGTAATTTTTTCATAGGTTAGTATATTTTTGCAAATATATATGATTTTTTGAGTATATACAAATTTTTTATAAAAAAAATACTTACTAATTCATTTATTGAATATTTTCTCGCAATTTCTGCAAATATGAATGCATTGCTTTTGAATCTTTTTGTTCAATAATTTCTAGTAAAAACTTCAATTCGCCACGAATTTTCTCTACTTGCGAAGGTGTAAAAGGGTTAAACAAAATTTCTGAAAGCAAATAATCATCTTCGGCAAATAATCCTCTTGCAATGGCTAAGTGTCTTTTGAACGTTGTACCTGGAGCATCTTGATGTTTCATTACTGCAGCAAATACAATGGTAGATGCAAAGGGGATAGACAACGAATAGGCAATGGTTTCATCATGTTCTAAAAACGTATATTCAAAAATTTGCAATTTTAAACTTTGATATAAGTCTTTAAAAAATGCTTTTCCCATGTGATCGGATTCGGAAATAATAATGGCACTTTGCGCACTCAAATCTTCCAAATTTGCAAATGTGGGTCCAAACATTGGATGAGTGGATACATATCGCATACCAGTAGATGCATAAAACTCCTGCAAACCTGTTTTTACAGACGCGATATCCGACAAAATACACGTACTTGGCAAATAAGCAATTACTGCTTGAAATGCATCAATGGTATGTTTGAGTGTTACCGCATTAATAACTAGTTCTGGGGCAAATTCCGCAATTTCATCATATTGTGTAAGGCGGTAGGTATTAAATACAAAACGTAAATTTTTAGGATTAGTATCAAAAATAGCAACTTTGTGTTGGGTACATAATACATCACAAAAGAATGTACCCATTTTACCTGCACCTAATATGAGAATTTTCATATACTTATGGATTTATTAAATTACTTAGAGTTAATCACATCTATTTGTTGACGCACTGATTCTTCGTGTATTGCTTCCAATATTTTAGTTACAAATTCGGGGGACATACCCATTGACTCACCAAGAATTACACGTTTTTGCATAATCTCATCGTAACGATTGGCTTGTAATACAGGCATATTATGCTCTTTTTTAAATGTGCCTATCTCACGCGATATACGCATACGTTTAGATAACATTTCTAATAAATCATTATCAATATTGTCTATTTGCAAACGTAAATCGGCCAAACTTTCCGTTGTTTGAACACCCTCTCTAATTACCAATTTATTGATTATAAATTGTAAAATATCTGGCGTTATTTGTTGCGAAGCATCGCTCCATGCCTTATCAGGGCAAATGTGTGATTCAATAATTAAACCATCAAAACTTAAATCCATAGCTTGTTGACTAATCGATGCAATCAATTCTCTTCTTCCTCCAACATGGCTTGGATCGCAAATAATTGGCATATTAGGCAAACGGCGATGTAGTTCGATTGGAATATGCCATTGAGGTAAATTACGGTATATTTTTTTATCATACGAACTAAATCCTCTGTGGATAGCTCCTAATTTTCTAATTCCTGCATTATAAATACGTTCAATAGCACCAATCCATAAATCTAAATCTGGATTAACGGGGTTTTTTATCAACACAGGTATATCCACTCCTTTCAATGAATCGGCAATTTCTTGTACAGCAAAAGGATTAGCAGAAGTTCGTGCACCTACCCAGAGTATATCAATACCAGCTTTCAATGCAGCTTCTACGTGTTTGGCAGTAGCTACTTCGGTAGATACATACATACCTGTTTCTTCTTTTACTTTTTGTAACCAAGGTAAACCAATTTCTCCTATACCTTCAAATCCTCCAGGTTTTGTTCTAGGTTTCCATATTCCTGCTCTGTATATTTTTATCCCATTTTTCGCCAATTGTTTGGCTGTATCCATTACTTGCTCTTCTGTTTCGGCACTGCAAGGTCCGGCTATTACTATCGGTCGTTTCGACTCAATACCAGGTAATAATATTGATTGTAAATCGTTCATGTTTTTATATTTTTTATTTGATTATTAATTGAATTCTATTTAATGCTTCTTCGAGCATGGCTTGTGTAGCACACAAGGAAATACGTATATATCGTTCGCCATTGCTTCCAAAAATAAACCCAGGAGTAATAAAAACCTTGGCTTCATGCAATACTTTTTCTGTAATTTCTTCAGCCGATAGGGCATTATCAGGCACTTTTCCCCATAAAAACATTCCTACTTGCGTATCATCATAACTACAATTAAGAGCATTCATAATTTTTCCAGCAATATCTCTACGCGACTGATATACATCAATATTCATTTCTTTATGCCAATCGTTTGTATTAGAAAGTGCTTGTACTGCAGCCAATTGCATTGCTCTAAATGTTCCAGAATCTATATTACTTTTCACCCGTACAATCCATTCGATAAACGTTGGATTTGCAGCAATCATACCAATACGCCAACCAGGCATATTATGACTTTTGCTCAACGAATTAAATTCTATACAACATTCTTTTGCCCCTTCTATTTGTAAAATACTTAGCGGTTTGTTGTTTAAAATAAAACTGTATGGATTATCGTTTACTACTACAATAGCATTCTTTTTGGCAAAATCTACAATTTTCTGGTATAAACTTATACTTGCGTTGGCTCCTGTTGGCATATTTGGATAATTTGTCCACATGAGTTTTACATTTGATAAGTCCATTTTTTGTAATGCTTCAAAATCGGGTTCCCAGCCTTTATCTTCACATAAATCGTATTGTACAACCTCTGCACCCAACAATTTACTAAGCGAAGTATAGGTTGGATAACCAGGGTTTGGCACTAGTACTTTTTCGCCTGGATTAACAAACGCCAAAGTAACATGCAAAATACCTTCTTTTGATCCAATTAGCGGTTGTATCTCGCTGTTTGCATCTAGTTGCACTCCATACCAACGTACATACCAATCAGCAAAGGCTTTTCTTAACTCTGGGATACCTATTGTTGGCTGGTAGCCATGGGTGTTGGGCATTTTTGCTACCTGGGCTAAGGTTTCAATCGTGCTTTCTGATGGTGGCATATCGGGGCTACCAATTCCCAAACTTATAACATTCATGCCTGCTGCATTCATTTGGGCTATTTCTTTTAACTTACGTGAGAAATAGTATTCTGATACTTCATTTAATCGATTGGCTGGTTGTATCTTCATCATATTTTTATCCTTCAAAAGCTTTATATTCTCCTAATAACTGTAGATCTTTGGTAAATGGACGAATAGCATCTAATGCTTGTCGATAACGCATGTAATTATCGAATGTTAAATTGATATAAAACATGTATTCCCATTCTCTCCCAATAATAGGCAATGACTGAATTTTGGTTAAGTTAACGTGATAATACGACAAAATGGATAGAACTTTAGCTAGGCTACCTTCCTCATGAGGCAATGAAAAAACTAAGGATGATTTATCCGCTTTTATATTCTTGAGCATTTCATCAGCTAACCACGAATCGGCTATAATTAAAAACCGAGTATAATTGCGTTTGTTTGTTTCAATGCCTTCAGCCAACACTTCCAATCCATATATTTCAGCGGCTAAACGGCTACAAATCGCTGCTCTGCCCATAATCTTTTTTTCTGCTATTAATTTAGCACTTGCCGCCGTATCTTCGCTCTCAACAGGCTCTAAATGAGGGTGTTCTACTAAAAAATCCTCACACTGCATTAATGCTATAGGATGCGAATATACTTTTTCAATATCTTTTATTGTTTGGCCTGGCATCGCCACCAATTGATGTTCTATACGTAATTTATATTCACCAACAATCTTAAAGCCACTTTCGCGCAACAAGGTATGATTAGGCAACAAACTTCCTGCAATGGTATTTTCAATTGCCACTGCTCCTATAATTGAATTATCTTTTTTAATAACCGCAAATAATTCTTTAAACGAATCGCATGGCACTAACTTTATTTCTTGTTCTTTAAAAAAATTGCGGGCTGCAATATCGTGAAAAGAACCTGCGACACCTTGTATAGCAACTGTTTTCATATTTTTAGTTTATATTTCGTTATCTATGTAGCTTAAAATTAAAAAATCCCATCAATTTTGACGGGATTTACTTACTTATTATGTTATTGTTTACATTTTTCATACCAAACCCCGTTTTACTTTTTGCTAAAGTAAAAATAAAAGTAAAAGTATGTAAAAGTAAAATTTCTCATTTCAATATTATTCTGGCACAAAAATACAGTTTTTTTTTAACAAACAATAGAAGTAAGCCTATTTTTTTCAAAATTCCATATTAATTGATCAATAATCTAACATAAATTTTACAAAATGTCCAAATTATATCAATTCAGTTTATCTCATTTGTTCGTAATTAGCCAAACATGCTTGCCATGAATAATTATTCAAAACTAGATTGTATCCAGCAGTTGAAATCTGATTACGTAACTCTGAATTTGTTATTAGCCTAATACATGCATCTGCAAACGCCATAGCATCATTTGCAATAAAACAGTTAGTTCCATTAGTTAATTCTGGTATAGCTTTGGATATCAATTCTGACAAAACAATTGGTACACCACTAGCCATTGAAATCAAAACTTTATTTTGAATACCCGCAGCAATGCGTATTGGAGCTACTGCAACACAAGAATCTTGTATAAACTCAACTAAAGATTCGACAAATCCAGTAACAAAAATATTTTTACCATCTGCTAAATTGCGTATACTTGTTGGAGGTTCAGCCCCTATGATATAAAAACGCACATCAGGCACTGATTCCATTATTAAAGGCAAAATACTAGTTACAAAAAACTTAACAGCATCTTGATTTTGTATGGTTCTCATATTACCTACAAAACATATTTTGTTTTTTTGATATGACAACAAATGGGTATTGATACAATCTACCCCATTGGTATGAAAGCTTAAACTCGTATTATTTTTTATTTTTTTACTCAAATACTGAATATCGTTTCGAGAAACTAAAACTACTTTTTTGAAAGTATATACAATTTTTTGTTCATACCTAAAAATGAATTCTTGTTCAAATTTATATATTATCTTTTTCAGTGAAATTCCTTTTATTTCAGATGATCGTTGATAGGTTTTTGATAAAGCATCAGTCATTTCGACGATAGATTTATCTTGCAAATTTAATTTTTCTAAATAAGGAGTCATGCGTAGCAAGTGAGATATATATAAATCACATTTCTCAGTTTCAACTACTTTTTTAAAAATTCTTAATAATTGTGCAGAATAGTAATAACCACATTGTATAGGCTTACCACTCATCAAGAAACGCAAAGAATTAATCGCTGACACTATATTACTACGAGGAACAGTATAAATAGTATCATATAATCTTTTGCATTCGTCATTGATTTCGATTTCGTTATCATAAAACGATACTAACACCAACTGATGTGATTGCGATTTGAGATAACGTGCGATATTATTGATTCGTAACACATCTCCTCCATTTTCAGGGAATGGGAAACGGGGCGTTAACAAACATATTTTCATTATTGAACAAGGGATTTATGAGTAAATACTTGTATTAAATATCTTAACCGATATGCTAGTTTAAACCATAAACTATTAGGACTTTTTCCAACTACAGGTGATACATTCGTAGTATGACTTCGATAGTAATGTAATGGTTCATTAATAAAGGTGTATTTATACCCTTTGTGAACCAAATAAGTTCCAATCCATATATCATGACACACACATTGAGGAGGCAATGGCATACTTTGTAAAAGGACTTCACGTTTGATCGTCATACAACAGCCTCTAAAAGGAATTTTCCATAAATTCCAAAATAAAGTTTTCCCAGCTGGATCTTTTGATAAATATTTTTCTAACACCTTTGTACTATTCTCGTCGATAAGAGAAAAATTACACATTACCAAATCATTATTTTCCATCAATGGAAGCGTTTTTTCTATCCTATCCGGAGCCCACACATCATCTTGATCTGAAAGATAAATAATATTACCTCGGGCATGCATAATTGCATTTTCAAAATTATATGACGCAAACAAAAATGATGCAACAGATAGGTTTTTGTAAGAAGCATCTTTCGTATGGTTTACTACTCTAATTCTATTATCAGACATTCCTCTAATAATATTAACGGTATCATCAGTACTTCCATCATCAGAAATAATAATTTCATCCTCCTCACCCAATTGTTTTAAAATTGACTGCAATTGTTCTTTGATATATTTTGAGCCATTATATGTGGCGATACATACTGATATCATAGTAAATATGTGTGGTATTGCTGTGCCACTTCGTCCCATGAAGCAGGCATTTCTGAATCAATAAATTTTTCTATTTGTTGTTGTTTTTCAGCCCATTCGTATGTTGATAACGACAATAATCTTTGAATAACATTTTCAGCATTATCTTTGGTTGCAATATCTAATAAATTGCGATGTGCATTCGTGGTAAATAAACCTTCGGTTGTAACAACTAACATTTTATTTTTTACACATGCCAAAAAAGATCCTCTACGCTCAGAGACACCATCTGGAAAAGGTAAATAGGCTATTTTTGTTTCTGCCAATACATTACTTACAAATACGTCATCCTTATTTAATATTATGTCTATACCTACTGCGGTAGCTTGTTTTAAAACGTCCTCATAATATTGTTTATATACAGGTTGCGTTTGTCCCAATATATATGTTTTAAGCTGAGTATTTTTCTTCTTCATGTTGGCTATTACTGTGATATAATCTTCCAATCCTTTCTCTGGACGAATATAACCAAAATATCCTATATCGTATTGTCTATTTTCAATCTTTTTTAGATTATCTTGGGCAATAATATTTGAATATATTTTTATTACGGTGCTTTTGGGGGCGGTTTTATACCAACTCCGAATTGCTGCATGACGTTCAAATTCATTTGTAAAAATCAATTTGTGTGCAAATATCAAGAAAATATAGGTACAAAACTTACCTTTCCATCCCAATTGCGTGTATTCGTGAATGGTAACCGATATTTTTTTCTTTGAAAAAATACGAAAATATAGACAAAATAAGTGAGGCATTAAAGAGTTAAGAAATCCCATTGATGGATACTGCAAATTAATGGAATCATCTCCCATAGCATTGATTTCTTTTATGGTAGCAAAAAACTTACCTATAGAATTCTTTCTAGCATGATACACTTGCCATTTATTTTCTTTTGCTACTGTAGTATGCAACAATTGGTAGGAATAATCTCCTACTCCACATTTTTCTGGCGGATATGTTCCTGTTAGTATAATCATATATTTTTATATATTAATTTCCAATATTTTTGTTTATTCGATTCTAACAAGATAGAAAAAAGAACAATTCGTAATAAGCAATTTAATCTTAATAAGATATTTGAAAGCAATAAGGCTATTGCAGGTTGTGTTTTTTTATAATATAATTTTCTTGAAATAGATTTTAAATTTTCTCTATTGTCATTGGTCGCAAAACTTTGACCTTCTAAATGTATGATTTTTGCATTGGGGACAGACATTATACTAAATCCAGCTTTGATTATACGATATGTTAACTCTGTCTCCTCGTAATACATAAAAAAATCAGGATCAAAAGCCCCACACTGCTCTAACACACTCCCTCTGACCATCATGTCTGCTCCTGTAATATAACCAACAGGTAAAGGGTTAGCAGTAAAATTAAATTGAATATTTTTTCCATACCTCAACTTAAAAAGGATATTTCCAAACAAAGAATTTAATTCCCATATGGGAGATGGTAACGAAGGCATATATGAATGATTGGGCATACCATCTGCATCATATAAATTGCCCCCACAAACACCTACATGAGGATGTTGATCTAAAAAATCAGCTAATATATTAATCGCATTATTGAGTAATATCGTATCCGGATTTAGAAAAAATACATAACGACCAGTCGCAATTTTTAACCCTTCGTTATTTGCCCTTCCAAAGCCAATATTTTCAGCAAGATAAATTACTGAAACTTTTTCTTTAAAAACAGAAATATGAGATTGTAAATCTTGAGAAGAATTATTATCTACAATAATAATTTCGTATGATATATCCTTTGTATGTAGCAATATGGATTCAATTGCTTTGTTTACAAATAAAGCGGTATTATAATTTACGATGATTATGGATATCATTTTTTATCTAATTCTTGTAAATAATTAGCAGACTCATCGGCATACGATTTTCTTATTTTGTATGATGATGTGTCAAAAAGAATATTTTCATATTTATATTCTATATATTTCACGTAAGTAGCCATACGAAAAAACATAAATATAGTTAACATAATAACTACAAGTTGTCTAGTTAGCTTTCTGTTTATTTCAAATAATACATTCGGATACAATACAAAGTAGGCTGCTATAAAAAGAGCAGATGTTCGTACTGCAAGAACCATAAATTCGGCAAAATAGAAATAAAAAATAAAAAATAAAACATACAAATTAATGAATAAAAGATTTTCTTTATCTCTATCAATCAATTTTTTATAGTAAATAAAACAGAATAAACAATAAGACACTATTCGCTCAAAAAAGCCAAGTGTAATTCCAAACATATCTTTCGCATATATGGGTGACGCTATATATATTTCTGCTTTTGTTTGAAAAACTCCACCCATTTTGGACGCTACATACATTACCATAGGCTTAATATATTCTATTTGCAAAACAAATAAAACAATTCCAATAATAAACACAACTGCATAAAAGGTGAGTGAAAAACGTTTTTTTAAGAACGGATAGATAAAGAGGAATAATATAGAGCTTGAATGAAATGTAAATCCAATAAGATTTAATAAGCAATAGGATAAAAATTTATTATTTAAAACATACCTAAGTGAAAGCAAAAATAACATCACAGCTTTTGCATTTCTAATTTGGTCCATCTCAAAAATATACCCGTAAAAAACGATATAAATAATAAATGCTAAAACATAATATCTTGAATATCTTTTAATAATGAAATGTAAAATCATCGCATCAATAAAAACAGAAAGAAAAGCAAAAAAGAAAAAATTGGGAACAATCGTTTTACTTACAGACATAAGCATTTTAAATCCAACTTCATAATCGTTCAACTTAAAAAAATCTGAATTCCAATGATTAATTGTTGGTAAGTTAGAAAAAAGATCGTAATACAAAAACACATCGCGACCAACAAACCCTTTTAGTCCAAAGAAAAGCAAAAAAGAAATCATTACGATTAACCGAATACCTGTAATTTCCCTATTGTATTTTAATTGATAAAATTCGAGAAACATCAATAAAATAAGAAATAGCAGAAAAAGTAAATAAGGTATAGTATAAACCAAACTAATTATTTCCATTTTGTTCAAAAATCGTTAACATTTTATGCACGGCAGTATCCCAAGAAAATTGTTGAATAAATACATTTCCTTTTTTTGCAATTTCTACTCTTCGGTTATTATCTTTCAACAGGATAAGTAATTTTTCTGCTATATCCTCTGCTTTTTGAGGACTTACTAATAATGCAGTTTCATTATTCTTAGCATAAGCAGCATGTCCTCCAATATTTGTACAAACCAAAGCACATCCACAAAACATAGCTTCCGCAGGAGGCAATGCCCAACCTTCTGTATTACTAGGGGATAAGAAAATAGCAGTTAAATTATACAATTCAGCTAAATTAGAGGGTTTACGTGTAAAGTTAATCCAATCTTCAGTAATATGATTGGGTTTTTCGTACACACTAAATAGTTCTACGTGTAAATTGGGAATTTCTTTTTTACACATACGTAAAGCTTCCAATCCAATAAGAGAACCCTTATGCAACTCTTCGGAATACAACATGGAAACAGAAAATGGATTTTTCTGTTCAATTGGGATTTGCAACTTAAACACGTTATTATCAATTCCATTATATACAATCGGAGGTCTGTTATTTGTCTCTTTTTCAACTATATCAGCCAAATAATCGGCAATAGATATATGATAAAGAGGCAAATGATAGGATGCGTGTAAATTATTATCAGAATTTGGAATCCAAGTTTCATACCCTTGAATCAAATTGTATTTGGCTCCTTTATTTTTGGATAATTTAGTTAATTCAAACGTTAAAGCAAAATTAGTAGAAAATGCCACGTCTGCATTTCGTACAAATTTGTTATGCAATCGTGGAATATTCCGACATACAATTTGTGGCAATAATGGATACCATGAAGGTCTAAAGTGTGGATATTTATACGAGTAATACAAATAGCGTAACCAATGAGGATGAGGATATTCAAAAATTGAATTTGTTATAACATTGTATATCACGACATCATGTCCCAGTTTTACAAATTGATTAGCATATTCGTACATTATCTTATAACCGCCACCAGGTGTAATTGGTAATCCTGGAAGGAATATATTAATTTTCATTATTTTCCCTTTCTTTACTTAATAGTTCTCTTTTTTTAATTACCAAAAATAACAACACAAAAACAATTTCTAGTGTTTGAGCAAGTATCCAAGCATAAGCAGCACCATAAACTCCATACAAAGGTATAAAAATAAAATAAACAATTAAACTAATAACTCCTAGTAATGCTCCAATAAATGGAGCGTACTTATGTAATTGTAACCCATACAAACCTTGAACCGTAAACATACTTGCCATTACAACAAGAAAAGGCATGATAGATAATACTTGTAAAAGCGGAATTACACTCAAAAATTCAGTACCTAAAAACACTTTTACAATAAGCGGTGTAGAAAAATAAAAAACAAAACAAACAAGTAAAGACAAAACGCCTACTATAAGTAAACTTCGTTTAAAAAAAGCCCATCCATCAACAAATGAATCATTAAACCTTCTACTCATAATGGGGAAAAGAGCAGTATTGACAGGCATGCTCGTAAGCATTAAAACTGCAAATACAATTTTATAAGCAGCAGCATAAAGACCAACCTCGGTATTCGTTAAATAGAGCCCAATAATCGTTAAACCCGCTGTTGTATACAAACTCACAAAAATATTATTAATAAAAATTGGGAAGCCTTTTTTTATAACACTAGTTGATAACTCTTTATTTTTGGAGTTGGGTAATAATTGATAGTGCTTAATAACATAAAAAAACACAAAGATGGATATTACTATATAGGAAAGGGACAACAACAGTAGATAAATACGATAATCCGAAGGACTTTGTATTAACAATATAACCAAAACAGCT
Organism: Bacteroidales bacterium; assembly: GCA_012519885.1. Classification (GTDB taxonomy): domain Bacteria; phylum Bacteroidota; class Bacteroidia; order Bacteroidales; family Paludibacteraceae; genus JAAYPI01. The sequence continues at coordinate 55,121 of JAAYPI010000009.1, read as the reverse complement.
CCTAATGCTTTGAAAATAAAATTAAACATTGCCATTTTAAACATTTTCTCCATACCTTGAAAAAACCAAGTAGGGAAAAGGACAAAACCAATATTTACCAAAGCTGCATAAAAATAGAGCAATCCATCTTCTTTCACCTTGTCAAAAGTGAAAAACAGAATAAGAAGAAGCAAAAAAGTAATTAAAAGTAAACAAAACTTAAATCGAATAGTAGTCCAAAATACAGTGCTTAATTTATTTCTATCATCTCTATTGATGGCAACATCTTGTGTAGCCGAATACTCAAATCCATAATTTACCACAATAGTTAGATATGTTATAATATTTTGAGCATAAGAAACTTTTCCAAAAATTTCAACACCCAAAGCTCTTACAACAAAAGGAATGATAATAATAGGAATTATATAATTTGCCAGTTGTAAAATCCCCAAAGAGGCCACATTTACCATTAAGGGTTGGGAAAATACTTTTCGCAAATCAAAAGAGATGTATTTTTTAAGCATTACGCCACAATATTTTGATTAATACGAACGTGCGAACAATACCCTTTGTGCAGAAGGTTTTCCTGTAACCATACACACTCCAGGAGTTTTATCTCCCTCTAACGGAATACAACGAATTGTTGCTTTGGTTTCTTCTTTAATTTTTTCTTCAGTTTCGGATGTACCATCCCAATGAGCAAGTATAAAACCACCTTCTTCAATTTTTTCTTTAAACTCGTCGTACGTTTCCACAGTGCAAGTTAGAGATGTTCTCAAATCAAGTGCTTTTTGCAAAATATTTTGCTGCATATCATCCAACAATTGTTTCACAAAAGTATCTATATCATCGCAACTACGTGTTTGTTTTTCAAAGGTATCTCTACGAGTAACTTCTATGGTATTGCTTTCTAAATCGCGACCACCCATTACCAATCGTACAGGCACTCCTTTGAGTTCGTATTCGGCAAACTTAAATCCTGGTCGTTTGTTGTCAGCATTGTCGTATTTTACACTTATGCCCAGTGCTTTCAATTTTTTTACGATACCATCTACTTTTTCGTTAATGGCTTGTAATTGTTCTTCTCCTTTATAAATAGGTACAATTACCACCTGAATAGGGGCTAATTTTGGAGGCAATACCAATCCATTATCATCGCTATGTGTCATTATCAATGCTCCCATCAAACGGGTAGAAACACCCCACGAAGTAGCCCACACATATTCTTGTTTGTTTTCTTTGGTAATAAACTGCACATCAAAAGCTTTCGCAAAATTTTGTCCTAAAAAGTGCGAGGTACCCGATTGTAAGGCTTTTCCATCTTGCATCATAGCTTCGATGGTATAGGTTTCGAGGGCTCCAGCAAAACGTTCGTTGGCTGTTTTTATGCCTTTTACAACAGGAACTGCCATAAAATTCTCTGCAAAATCGCCATATACGTGCAGCATTTTTAATGCTTCTTCTTCAGCCTCTTCTTTAGTAGCATGAGCAGTATGCCCTTCTTGCCACAAAAATTCTGCTGTACGCAAAAACATACGTGTACGCATTTCCCAACGAAATACGTTTGCCCATTGATTACATAAAATGGGTAAATCGCGGTACGATTGTATCCAATTGCGGTAAGTATTCCAAATAATAGTTTCGGAGGTTGGACGAATAATTAATTCCTCTTCTAACTTGGCAGCTGGGTCAACCACTACACCCGATCCATCTTCAGCATTTTTTAATCTATAATGAGTTACTACAGCACATTCTTTAGCAAAACCTTCTACGTGCTCAGCTTCTTTACTTAAAAAAGATTTGGGAATTAATAATGGAAAATATGCATTCACATGACCTGTTTCTTTGAACATACGGTCTAATTCTTGTTGCATTTTTTCCCAAATAGCATAACCATAGGGCTTAATTACCATACAACCTCTCACTGCTGACTGTTCAGCTAAATCAGCTTTAACTACTAAATCGTTGTACCACTGCGAATAATTTTCGCTACGTTTGGTCAAATCTTTTAATTCTTTTGCCATTTTTACACTCAAATTTTGAGCCACAAAAGTAATAAAAATTAACCAATAAGGCTATTTTTTAGACAAGATTTGCATGTATCGTTTTTGGAGTATTGCTACTTTAGAGTTTTATATGTACATTTGCTAGTTATTTATAAAAAGACTTAATGGCAGTAATTAACTACATACAACTTGAAAATGTGAGTAAACGCTTTGGCGATTTACTGCTTTTCGAAGGGCTAAATATGGATATTAGCGAGGGGCAACGTGTAGCCCTAATAGCAAAAAACGGAACAGGAAAATCCACCCTACTCAATATAATCATGGGGAAAGAATCCTTAGACGAAGGGAAAATAACCTTTCGCCGGGATATAACGCTTTCTTTTTTAGAGCAAGACCCATCTTACAATCCAGAACAGACTATATTGGATACGTTTTTTTCGTCGAACAACGAAACAATTCGCCTAATTGCACAATACGAAGCATATATCAGCAAAAACGAAAATTTAGATAGCCCAGAATTTCAAGAATTGGTAGAACAAATGGAAATTCGTAAAGCTTGGGATTATGATATTAAGATTAAGCAAATTTTAGCACAACTCAAGATTACTGATTTTGACAAAAAGATTAAACACTTATCTGGCGGTCAACTCAAACGGGTAGCTTTGGCTAATGCTTTGATAACAGAGCCCGACTTGCTTATTTTAGATGAGCCTACTAACCATTTGGATTTAGAAATGACCGAATGGTTAGAAGAGTACCTTATTCGTTCGGGATTAACCTTATTGATGGTAACTCACGATAGGTATTTTTTAGACCGTGTGTGCACTGACATTATAGAAATAGACCAAAAACAGTTATACGCATACAAAGGCAATTACAGCTATTATTTAGAAAAAAGACAAGACCGCATTGATGCCCAAAATGCTGAGTTAGCACGTGCAAACAATTTATTCAGAAAAGAATTAGATTGGATGCGACGACAACCTCAAGCAAGGGCAACGAAGGCAAAAAGCAGAATTGACAGTTTTTATGATTTAGAAAAAAAAGTGGCACAAAAACGTCAAGATGAATCGGTAAAACTGCAAATGAACGCCACTTATTTGGGTTCAAAAATTTTTGAAGCCAAGTATATTAGCAAACAATTTGACGATTTTGTGTTGATAAAAGATTTTTACTATAATTTTTCCCGATACGAGAAAATGGGCATAATTGGTAAAAATGGTACAGGAAAATCTACTTTTTTAAAATTGCTTTTAGGAATTATTAAACCCGACAGTGGCTCATTTGATATTGGCGAAACCGTTTCTTTTGGCTACTACAGTCAAGATGGGTTAACGTTTGATGAACAAATGAAAGTGATTGATGTAGTACGCGACATTGCCGAAGAAATAAATATAGGAAACGGCAAAAAACTAAGTGCATCCCAATTTTTGCAACATTTTTTGTTTACACCCGAAACACAACATAATTATGTGTACAAACTTAGTGGAGGAGAAAAACGCCGCCTTTACCTATGTACTGTTTTGATGAAAAACCCCAATTTTTTGGTGCTCGACGAGCCTACCAACGACTTGGATATTGTTACCCTAAATGTATTGGAAGAATATTTAGCTAATTTTAAGGGTTGCGTGATAGTCGTTTCGCACGATAGGTATTTTACCGACAAGGTAGTTGATCACTTATTGGTATTTCAAGGCAATGCTGTTATCAAAGATTTTCCTGGTAATTACTCCGATTACCGAGAATGGAAAGAGCAACAAAATGCTATTGATGCCAAACAAGCAGAAATTAAACAAAAAAATAAAGTTGAAGAACCCAAACGCTCTGTTAACCGTACAAGAAAGTTGAGTTTTGCCGAACAACGTGAATATTCATTGCTGGAATCAGACATAGAAAATTTGGAAACTGAAAAAAAAGACCTTGAAACAATGTTATCAGGAGGAAATATTCCTCAACAAGAGCTTATAAAAGCATCTGAACGTATTGCTGAAGTGATAGAACTAATTGACGATAAAACAATGCGATGGTTAGAGCTAAGCGAATACACCAACAATTAAATAACTTTTTAATCAATTAATAACCTATACGTATGAAAACATGGAATTACTTACTGCTTACAGCAGTTCTTCTTTTAACAGCATGTAGTGCTAAGGAAAAAGAACCAGAAATAATCAAGTACACCGTTACTATTGAACAACCCGAAGGCGGAACTATTACCGTAAAACAAGGAAATACCGTAATTGAAAACGGAACTGAAATAATAAAAGGCACCAGCCTTACCGTTACAGCTACCCCTGATGAATTTTACACCTTGGAAAGTGTAAACGTAAGTTCACCTTTTGAGCTAACCCAAGATACCACAATTACAGCAGTATTTGAGCCAATGGTTATGTATACGGTTACGATTGAACAAAACGAGCAAGGAACTATTACGGTACTGAATAAAGGAAATGTAGTAAATAGTGGAGACCAAGTGCCTGAAAACACGGAACTTTCTGTGATTGCTTTTGGCAATAATAGCCATGTTTTTAGCAATATCAATACAACACCTTATTTTGTATTAACACAAGACACCACAATTACAGCATCTTTTGAAGCAATAGATGAACAAGAAAAATATATTATTGGGTCGTATAATATTCGTTATTACACAACAGGAGATACGGGTGGAAAATTCTGGAACAACCGCAAACAGTTAGTTTTCAATTTAATAAACAAATACAACTACGATGTATGTGGCATACAAGAAACTACAAATACACAAGCTGTTGATTTTTTAAGTCAACTGCCTGAATACACGTATATCGGCTATGGAAGAGATAATGGAAAAGAATATACAGATGGAGGAGTTGGTGAACAAACAGCCTTAATTTATAAGACTAGTCGTTTTAATGAATTAGAAAAAGGACGTTTCTTTTTATCAAACACACCAGACTCGCTTTCAAAACTTTCCTCCTCTACATTCAATCGTATGGTAGTATGGGTAAAACTCGAAGATAAACAGACACAAAAAGTATTTTTCTTATTTTCAACACATTTCGACCACCCCACTACACAAACAGGCATCAATACACGTGAGCAACAAGCGACTATTGCCAAAGAACAAATATTAGCTTTAACCGAAGGCTATCCAGTAATTTTCACAGGAGATTTTAATTGTGAACCGACAGAGCCTGCATATACTATATTATCAGGAGAATGGCATGATGCGTATGAAACGGCTCCCACATTGCGTCAAGGTGGTTACGTAAATAGAGAACATACTTATACAGGATTATATAGTTCAAGTGACAAATCAAGTAAACGAATTGATTACATATTTATAAACGACAAAGTACACGTTAATTCTTATGTTGCAGCAGACGAGAAACTTGGTCATAGCACTTACCCCTCTGACCATTTACCTATACTTATTGAATGTAGCATTCAAGATGCTGTAGATACTGAATAATTTTACAATCTCAAATAGGCTGTCTTTGACAGCCTATTTGTATATAAGACTTACTATAATAGAGTAAACATTTTCGGTAAATTATATAGTTTATGATTTCACTTGAATTTATCTCTCATAACAATCATCCTCTCTTGCCCAGCATTCAATCTATTTACGAAGAAGCCTTTCCGCCAGAAGAAAAAGTAGATTTTTCTTCTTTATTGTCGCATAAATTTACTGATGACTGTGCCTTTAAGCTATATGCAATCCTAGATAAAAATGAAACTTGTGGCATGCTGAGTATAGTAGAATATACTTCTTTTGTATTTATTTATTATTTAGCAATTACGCCTGCAAAACAACGATTAGGTATAGGGAATAAAGTACTTGAGTTAATAAAAAAAGAGAGCACAACACCCCTTATTCTCGAAGTAGAACATGCTACACAAGACATTTCAAAACGAAGAATTGAGTTTTATGTACGTAATGGGTTTCACGTCAACCAATACCCCTATTTTCAACCAGCACTGCATCAACATACAGATGCTGTCCCCATGCATATCATGAGCTATCCCCATGCACTTTCGGAAGAAGATTTTTTGACTGTTAAAACAGCATTATATGAACATGTATATTGTGTATAGTCTTACTCTATATAGAAATTTTCTAATACTTCCTTAGCTTTCGTATAGCCATAATCAAAAATTTCTTGTTTTTTATCTAAATTAAACATACCATACTTTTTTACTTCCTTTACATCAATTACAACATCGCATAATTTTTTTTCGTTAATCGTGCTTGATTGTATGGCATAATGAAGTACTCGCTCTGCTATTTCGATAATACTTTCGGCTTTGGTTTCGGTACAAATTGGATTAACATGAACTCCAATAATATAGTCACACTCATCGCGAATTGGGGAAACAGGCATGTTACAAAAAACACCTCCATCCACATATTGTTTCCCTTCGATAATCTGGGGAGTAAATAATAACGGAACACTCGAAGAGCCAATAACTGCTTCTACTAAAGATTCACCTGTACGAAACACCGTCATTTTGCCGTCAGTAAGATTCGTTGCATTCACTACAAAAGGAATAGCAAGCTCTTCAAATGACTTTGCCGTTAAAAAACTGCGTAACTGACGTTTAAATTTTGAAGGATTCATTAAACCCAATTTAGGCAGGGTTGGCGATATGGAGTCAAACAAGGAGGCTTTCTCGAAAAATTTCATAATTTCATCTAAGCTTTTACCATCAGCATACAATAGCCCCATTAAAGCACCTGAACTTACACCAGCAATAATATCGGGCTTCAGTCCTTTTTCTTCGATGGCTTTTAACACGCCCAAATGAGCAAAACCCTTTGCTCCACCACCACTCAATACAAGTCCCAATCGGTATTTTCTATTCATCGCACAATATATTTAATGGTACAAAAATACACTATATTTGCGTACATTATACTATAAAAAAAGCAAATTACTATGCCATATTACAATTATATAACATTCTACATGTTGCCAAAATGAATACTAACACCACAAAATCATCTGATTATATGTATCCTACGACTCATATACCTCTATGGAATCTATACTAAAACATATTCAGCAAGAAAATATTATCGCTTAACGTGCAAAATAGCAATAAAATAAATATCTTTGTAAAAAAACCTATGCACTATGAGTACATTTAGAATTTTGGTAGTAGACGACGAAGAAGATTTGTGCGACATACTACAATACAATTTAGAAAAAGACGGATATATCGTAGACATTGCTTATTCTGCCGAAGACGCATTAAAAAAAGACCTAACACAGTACAATCTATTTTTACTGGATGTAATGATGGGAGCTATGTCGGGCTTTAAACTCGGTTCTATGCTCAAAAAGGACGAAACAACCTCGCATATTCCAATCATTTTCATTACAGCTAAAGATACAGAAACAGACACCTTAACTGGTTTTACAATAGGGGCTGATGATTATATTACAAAACCTTACTCAGTGAAAGAAGTAGTTGCTAGAGTGCGAGTTGTATTAAAACGAACTACGGAGCAAAAAGACGGAACCCCCATGTCGAAAGATAAAATTTTGCGTTTTGAGCAATTGTTTGTGAACTTAACTACTAAAACAACACTCATTGATAAACAAGAAATAAATTTAACAAAAAAAGAATTTGAAATTTTAAGCTTATTAATGAGCCAACCCAACAATGTTTTTTCTCGAGAGGACATTTTGCAACAAGTATGGAATAACGCTGATGTTACCGACCGAACTATTGATGTAAACATTACTCGACTACGAAAAAAAATAGAACCTTATGATAAAAATGTTGTTACTCGGCTAGGATATGGATATTGTTTTGAAACATCAAACTAACAAGCCTCCACAACCATGATTTTGTTTAAAAAACTATTATTATCATTCGTTGGTATTTTTGTGTTTTTTGCCGCTATTATTTTTATTATCAATGTGCAATACGAAAAACACATGGTAAAGGCACGTTATACAGAAACATTACAATTTTATACCGAGATAATTGATTTAAATACAAAGACTGCTAGAAAAACTGAAATTCCCAACGCACTGGTAGATGAATTGCAAAAAAAAGATGTATACATCTCTATTTATAATACCAGTGGCGAATGTATTTATTCCACACCAATGAATGATTCGGTTATTTACAATGTATCTGAACGTGCATTCGGAATGATTACAGAAAAAAACACACCAGAACATACATTAGTTGTACGTTACGACCAAACAAAATCCTCCTACTTCTTTTATGGAAAAAAATATGATACACACACGATTTTAGCCTCAATTCCATACGAATATATTATAAGCGACGTTTGGAAGATTCGTAATTTTACGGCTTCATTCTTTATGTTTTTTGTACTAAGTTTATCAAGCTTAGCGTTTTATTTTGTAAGCAATAAGCTATTGCATACCGTAAAAAACCTCAAAAAGGTAATTTTAAAAATGGAAAACAAAGAAGATTTTGATGACGATTTACTTTTTTTAAACAAAGAATTTAAAGAGATATCTAGTTTTATCGTAAACACATATAAAAACCTTACAGCCACCAAAGATGCCTTATCGTTAGAAAAAGAAAAACTTTTTAAACATCTTCAAATATCGCAAGAAGGCTTAGCGATTTACACTTTTGATAGAAAAGAAATTTTGGCAAACGAAAATTTCATACAATACATTAATTTGATTTCAAACAAAAAAATCAGCACATCAGATAGTATTTTTTCATTAGCCGAATTTTCCCCTATCACTAGTTTCTTAAATGAAAACCAATACAATCAAAATAATCCCAATGAGGTAACAGACAAAATTGTAGAAATAGACAAAAACGATTATACCTTGCTCGTTCGATGTATTATTTTCCAAGATAAAACCTTTGAGATTTCAATTAATGACATCTCCAAACAAGTTCAAAACAACTTAATAAAAAAGCAACTCACACAAAATATTTCTCACGAACTGAAAACGCCTGTTAGTAGTATTCAGGGTTTTATGGAAACATTGATAGAAAATCCCGACATGGAACAAGAAAAAAAAGATTTTTTTATTCAACGTTGCCATGCTCAAGCTGTTCGTTTAAGCTATTTGTTACGAGACATTTCGTTACTCAACAAACTCGACGAAGGTTCTTACACATTTGAAAAAGAGAAAATTGTATTAAATGAGATTATTGAAGGAGTACTAAAAGATGTTTCGCTCGAGTTAGAACAAAAAAACATTCGAGTAGAAATGTTTCTAAAGCACAATATGACAATAATGGGCAACTATTCGTTACTATATTCCATCTTTAGAAATTTTATTGATAATAGCCTACATTATGCTGGCAACGACATTAGTATTATCATTAATTGTTACCGAACAGACAAGGATTTCTACTATTTTTCGTATGCTGACACAGGAGTGGGGGTATCTGAAAACCATTTAACCCGTATTTTTGACCGTTTTTATCGTATTGACAAAGGACGTTCTCGTAAAATGGGAGGAACAGGATTGGGTTTAGCTATTGTTAAAAATGCTATTGCATTTCATCAGGGTAGAATTTCAGCAAAACCACACGAAACAGGGGGATTAGAATTTGTTTTTACGTTACGAAAAGAATAAATCAACCAAATTTACTGATTTTTACAAGAGACTCTACATCTACTATTTTAATTTTTCTACCCTCTACAACAATCATTCCTTCGTTTGAAAATAACGATAACGTTCGAATAGCATTGGAAGTGGTCATATTTGACAAGCTTGCTAAATCCTCCCTAGAAAGATAAATAGATAGAGTGATACCATCAGATTCAACGCCATAATTATCACGTAAAAACAGCAATGATTCTGCTAATCGACCACGAATATGTTTTTGAGTAAGGGTTACTGTTCTTGAATCAGAAATTCCCAAATCAACAGCTAAAAATTGGATAAAGGCAAACGCAAGTTGAGCATTATTTTTTATAATAGAAACAATAACATCCTCTGGAATAGCATAAATAACACAAGGCTCAATAGCAGAAGCACAGGTTACATAAGCTTCGTGAGCAAACATTGCCCTATACCCAAATAATTCATTGGATTTTATAACACGGACAATCTGATTACGTCCTCCTATGCCTTGTTTATACACTTTAACCTTGCCACTAACAAGACAAAATAAATGAGAAGGAATTTCACCGTCTGAATAAATTACTTCATTTTTTTTGGCACTTATAACCTGTAAGTTACTTTGCAAATAATGGGCTTGGTCTGAGCTTAACAGTGTCCAAATATCGGCGGTCTCCTCAATAGGTTTAATTTCCTTTAAACGCTTAGTTGCCATATAAATAATACTTTACAACAATATTTCAAGGCACAAAGATACATTTTTTACCAAAATAAATGCAATTAATTAAAAAAAGATTAGGAAGTTTGAAGCCGAGCAACTCAATTAGAGTAACAAATCGTAAGATAGACAACAAAAAAGTAACCCATTGGTATATATAATTTTAATACTAAAAAATGATAACAAAATACGTAATATGAAATAAAAATAGTATTTTTGCATATAATTTAAAAGCAAAATACGCATGGCACAGTATCAATTAGACAGTTTAGACGAAAAAATCCTTCAATTAATTTCCAAAAATGCACGCACGCCTTTTTTAGAAGTTGCTCGTGAATGCAATGTATCTGGTGCGGCTATTCACCAACGTGTGCAAAAATTAATTTCAGTAGGTGTAATAAAAGGTTCCGAATTTATAATTGACCCAGTCAAAATTGGTTACAATACATGTGCATACATGGGAATATTTTTGAAAGATGCTAATTTCTTTAAAGAAGTAGTTGACGAACTACTAAAAATACCAGAAGTAGTGGAATGTCATTATACAACAGGAAAATATGCGATGTTTATTAAAATTTATGCACGCAATAATAGTGATTTTTTGAGCATTATTCATGACAAACTACAAAGTATAAAAGGAATAGCTAGCACAGAAACATTGATGTCACTAGGTGAAACATTCAAACGTCAAATTACCGTTGAAGGAGTTGCCGATAAAGAATAAATTACTCTAAAGAAGCAGATAATGTTCGATATTCCGTGTCGGTAAAATACGGTTTATATGTTTTAATTATATATAACAAAGGAGCAGAAGTAGGATTTGCTCCTTTTTGTTTCTGAAGAAAATGAAATACATTATTTTTGCTATGGATATATTTTTGTTGAAGTATTGTTGCATCTGTCTGTCTTCCATCATTTTGTGCAACAATAGCATCTTTATAAAACAACAAACGTTGATGCAATAAAAAATCAATACTATCTTGTAACATCATGTATTCATCATGTAAAGAAGATCCTTTTACCTTTGTTTCATGTACATTTTGGGCTGGTATAGCTAACTCAATAGTTCCCTTATCAACAAATACTACAAAAGGGATTGTATTATCCAACTGAACAAATAGTTGATTGTATTCAGAAGGTAAATCAGCAAACATAAAATGATTATCAACAATAGAAGTAGAGTCCAACATTTCCCATGATGTAGGCGTTATTTGTTGCAATAAATATACTTTTTTATACCGACTATCAGTGATTGTACCTTGAAGTATAGATTTACTTTTATATTGAGAACAAGCCACCAACATAACAAGGATGAAAATATAATTACCAAATGATTTCACAAAGAAAGTTGTATTTGTCTATTTCCGGATTTTGTCATATACATCAAGTAAACGTTTGGCAGCAATAAAGGAGCTAATTTCTCCATTTGTAACTTTTACCTCCATTTCTTTTAGTAATGCATTCACTTCTGAGTGGGCATAAAAACTACTTCTTAATTCTTGATTGATACTTTCATACATCCAGTAACTGGCTTGCTGATGCCTTTTTGTTTCAAAATATCCTGATTGTTGGGTAAATTGAATATATTGCATCAACATCGTCCAAATAGCATCAATATTTGTTTTGTAGAATGCGGAACAGGTTACTACCTGGGGTTTCCATCCTGATTCGTGCATTGGAAACAAAGACAGTGCCGTTTTGTATTGTGTTTTTGCCATTTCGGCTTTATCCACATTTGCCCCATCCGCTTTGTTGATTACTATTCCATCAGCCATTTCCATAATTCCACGTTTGATACCTTGCAACTCATCACCAGCACCCGTAATTTGAAGTAACAAAAAGAAATCTACCATAGAATGAACAGCAATCTCAGATTGTCCTACACCTACTGTTTCTACAAAAATAGTATCAAATCCAGCGGCTTCGCACAACACGATGGTTTCACGCGTTTTACGTGCTACTCCGCCTAAAGAACCAGCAGATGGTGAAGGGCGTATAAAGGCATTTTCGTGTACTGACAACTCTTCCATCCTCGTTTTATCACCCAAAATACTTCCTTTAGTTCGCTGACTGCTTGGATCAATAGCTAATACTGCCAATTTTTTGTGCTGATTTACGACATACATTCCCAATGCTTCGATAAATGTACTTTTCCCTGCTCCTGGCACACCTGTAATACCTATACGCACAGATTTTTTGGCATATGGCAAACATTTTTCTATCAACTCTTGAGCCATAGCATAGTGTTCCGGCTTTGTACTTTCTATTAAAGTAACAGCCTGACTCAATATAGTTCTGTTGCCCTTAATTATACCATCTAGGTAATCGTTAGCTGTGTAAATAGTACGTTTTTTTCGCGAACTAGCCAAATTTGGATTTACAGTTGGTGGTTGAGCAATTCCCTTGTTTACTACCAAGCCTCCATATTCTTCATTGTTTTCTATGTGATTCATGGCTTTACTTATATATAGATGACTTTACAATAATGGTTTGCACTGGATGTATTGGATCATTGGTTAAAATGTTAAAGATATGTTCTTTTTCGCCCAATGATTTGTCAGACAACAACGATATTTTTACCTGAGCACGTTTATTCCTATTTAGTTTCGTTTTAGTAATGGTAACACGTAAAGCAGGGTCAGTTAGTTCAATCTTTCGTATAAGTAATTGCCCATGACCTATATTGGTTATAGTTAACTCTTTTGTTTCAATGCTTGGTTGTTTTGTCTTACCAAAAATAATTTCGTTAGATGATAGCTTTATTTTTGGCATACGAGAACGTTCTTTGGCGGATAAGATAGAAAAATCCTCGTTAACTGTTACATTGATTTGTATAGCATTTGAAGGTTTGCCATTTTCAACTACAACTAATTTTTCATTTTTTTCTCCCCACACATTATGTCCTAGTACTGAGATATGAAAAGGAATAATCTGTTCATTACCAGGTAATAGATTATAAAATAATGAATCAGTAGAAATAAATGGAGGGAGTTGTAAAAAAGTCAGTTTTACAGGTTTATCTGAGTCATTTATAAAATTCACATATTGAGTACTTTGCTGTGTGTGAAGAATAGTGCCAAAGCTCAAGGTATTTTTATCAGCACGGCTAAATTGAAAACGGTACGGATACATTTTGGCTATGGTTTGTTTGCTTGGTATTACCTTTCCCTGTATTGACAAACGCACAGTAGAGTCATTGCTATAAACGTAAATGCTTTTATCAAAATTTCCTGGTCTTTCTGATGGATCAAACTCAACAACAATATTACCAGACTCACCAGCAGCTAGATTTCTACTACTAATATGAGTATTACTACAACCACATGCTGGCACAATTCTTTCAATAACAAGTAGTTTATTTGACTTATTTTTGAAAGAAAATGTTGTTGACACAGTCCCTTTTTCTTCGTATATTGTTCCAAAGTCGTGTGTTAGTGCATCAAAAGAAATAGCATATACTTTGCCATAAATAAGGATAAAAGTCAAACAAAGTAGTGTAAAATATTTCATATTTATTGGTTATTATCTATGTTATGCATATTTAATGGAGGCATTGCCCATTGGATAGTACAGCAAACAAATAGAACGTGATAATATAGGTACAAAGGTACATAAAAAAATGAAAACCCACACTGCATTCAATGTGGGTTAAACAAATTTGAAAAATATTGTTGTTCCTTAGTTGGCTTTTGGCACAACTTGTCCTTTGATATATAAAACTTGTGTCCCTTGATTGCTCGTTACAGTTACACTTTTGTTAAAATTACCAGGTCGACCAGCTGGATTGTATGATGCTTTAACAAAACCTTTTTTTCCTGGGGCAATAGGTTCTTTTGACCAATCGGGAGTAGTACATCCACAAGAAGCTTGCACTCTACTAACTACAAGATTCTCTTTGCTTGTATTTTTAAATACAAATACAGTTTCAACTTTACCATCTGCCTCATTAAAAGTTCCAAAATCATGAACGGTCTTTTCAAACGCCATCGCCGACACCTCAGATGAGGTTGAATTAGAATTATTTGCACTTTGTTGAGCATAGGCTATACCTGCAAAACCAATAAAAAGATTAACTAAAACGCCAATGATAAAAAGTTTAGATTTCATAGTTGTATATTTTTTGTTATTATTTACTGCCACAAAGCTATGTAAAAAAAACAAAGAAATGTTCTTTTTTTAATTTTTTTTAAACTTATATTACTCCCATTCAATAGTTGCGGGTGGTTTGGAGCTAATATCATACACTACTCTATTTACTCCTTTTACTTTATTGATGATTTCGTTTGACATTTTGCCTAAAAACTCGTAAGGCAAGTGTGCCCAATCGGCTGTCATAGCATCAGTAGATGTTACAGCACGCAAGGCTACCGCATTTTCGTATGTACGTTCATCACCCATTACACCAACAGATTGCACAGGCAATAAGATAACACCAGCTTGCCATACTTGGTCGTAAAGATTCCATTCACGCAATCCTTTGATAAAAATATCATCAGCTTCTTGTAATATACGTACTTTTTCGGCAGTAATATCACCTAATATACGTACAGCCAAACCAGGACCTGGAAATGGTTGACGCTTAATAAGGTGCGACATCATTCCTAGCTCATTACCTACTTTACGCACCTCATCTTTGAAAAGTAAACGTAATGGTTCGCACAATTTCAAGTTCATTTTCTCTGGTAACCCACCTACGTTATGGTGCGATTTAATAACTGTGCCTGTGATAGAAAGAGACTCGATACAGTCAGGATAAATAGTGCCTTGAGCCAACCATTTTACGTCTTGTATTTTATGAGCTTCTTCATCAAATACCTCTATAAATTCTTTACCAATTATTTTACGTTTTTGCTCTGGATCAGTTACACCAGCTAATTTTGCATAAAAACGGTCTTTTACATTTACCCCAATTACGTTGAGACCTAAATGAGCATAATCATCTAATACTGTTTCGAATTCATTTTTACGCAACAAACCGTGATCTACAAAAATACACGTTAAGTTTTTGCCAATGGCTTTGTTTAACAGTACCGCTGCTACAGAACTATCAACACCTCCCGAAAGACCTAAAACTACTTTATCATCACCCAATTGTGCTTTTAACTCTGCCACAGTAGTTTCGATAAAAGAAGCAGCTGACCAATCTTTTTTACATCCACAGATGTTTAAAAAATTGTCTAACAATTTGCTTCCGTCAGTAGTATGAAACACCTCTGGGTGGAATTGCACACCCCACGTTTGCTCTCCCTGTACGGCATAAGCAGCTATTTCTACATCGTGTGTACTTGCTATAATTGAGAAATTGGCAGGAATATCTGTAATTGTATCACCGTGCGACATCCATACTTGCGATTTTTCTTGAATACCTTTTAATAACGGATTATTTGATTGACAGACAGAAAACTTTGCTCTTCCGTACTCTCTACTATTTGCAGGTTGCACTTTACCGCCTGATTGTTGTGCAATAAACTGGGCTCCATAACAAATACCTAAAACGGGCAATTGTCCTCTAAAAAGCGATAAATCTGTTTTAAATGCAGCCTGGTCATATACTGAAAAAGGACTTCCTGACAAAATAACGCCTTTGATATTGGTATCGCCAACAGGGAATTTATTATAAGGCACAATCTCACAATACGTATTTAATTCGCGCACCCTGCGTGCAATCAATTGAGTGGTTTGTGAACCAAAATCAAGAATAAGGATTTTTTCTGCTATCATAAGTTTTTACAATTTTGCCCACAAAAGTAGCAAATAATTTACACTTTTTTGTACTTTTGACAAACTTTTAAAATGAATTGACCTTAGCCTGAATGATACAAAAAATTAAAGCTCTTCTACGTGAAGTTATTTCTTTTATTAAATCAGACTTTGACGCTGTGTCATATCTTTATACATTGACATTTTGTGGTATCTGTATTTATGTTAATTATACCTATAATTTGTATGACACCTTTTTGGTACCAAGCTATTCTTCGGGTTGGTCTATGCTCTATTTTAGCATATTTTATATGGCTGCTTACTTTATGGTATCCATTCCTGTACTAATTATACGTAAACAAACTGCTATTTTAACACAACCTTTATATTACGTAAAAGCAATCTTTTTTATTGTAAGCTTTGCTGTAGTGGTAGGAAATTTCACCTATCAGGATTTAAAAATTGAAAGCTTTACGTATTTAGAAAACCATTTTCTAATTCGACTAATTTTCTTCTTCAAAGCTAATATTACCACACTACCATTGCTTATTATTGCTAAATATTTATGGGATAGAAAAGAAAAAGGATTGTATGGATTAACCATTTCGAATAAACACATAGCTGCTTATATGAGTTTATTCTTATTCCTTTTGCCATTTTTGGTATGGATTTCTTTTACACCAGATTTTATGCGTGCATATCCCATCTATCGTTACTGGTGGTACGAAGGTATATTTCATTGGGAGAACTGGCAACATACCATAATCTTTGAAAGTGTGTATGCCTCATTTTATGTCATTACCGAGTTAGTTATGAGAGGTGCATTAATTATTGGCATGGCAAGTATTTTAGGTAGACATGCTATATTACCAATGGTGGCTATGTACTGTGTGTTGCATTTTGGGAAACCTATAGGCGAAACAATTTCTTCGATATTTGGAGGATATATATTGGGAGTTTTAGCTTACCAAACACGACATATTTGGGGTGGCGTCATTATACATATTGCTATTGCATTAAGTATGGAGGTAATGGGCTTTATACACTATTATTTGGGAATTCATAAATCATAAGTCATTTTATATCATCAGAATAATCAACAAGCTTAAACCGATTTTTTGTTTATAGAATAAAGCTTACCCTCAAAAAACAAAAAAATAGAGGTATTACGTATCGACATACCCCTATTTCAGTATATAACATATCTTACACAATCAACTCATTTCCTACTTTACGAGCACGTTCTGGTTTATCCAAATCAATGCCTAAAGCAAGCCCAATTTCTACCAATAAATTCCAACCAGCACACAAATAAACATAAGGAGACAAGGCTCCTGCATCTGGTACTAAAATAGTAGTAAAAGGTGTAGGTCTTGATGCAATTGCAATTATTTTTAAGCCTACTCCTTGTTCTAATACTTCTTGAAATTTTTGAATTTCTTCTTCTATTGGGTCAATTAAAAATACCACATCTTGAGCCTCCATTACCTCTTCAATACCGTGTACAGCATAGGTACCTTCAAGGAAATCGGATTTCTTACGTGTAATTTCATTGGTTTTTAATGTTAGTTCTTCGGCTACACCATCGTTATAACCAGCAAAATAGATAGTAGGTGCTTTTGCCGCAGCTTGCACAATAGATGAATCAATTGTAAACGTTAATGCTTGTTCAATTTTTGCAGCTAAATCAGCTAAGTTTGGAGTACCTGTTTGTTCGATATGCCACAAAATTGACTCATAAAACAACGCTTGTTCTACTACACTTTTGGTTGCAGCTACAGCTTGTTCCCAGCCACAAGTAAGTACAAATGTTTCGGTACAAACTTCTTCTAACAATGTTCCGCTATTTGCACTTAATGCAAAACGGTTGACATTACCAATAGCAGCTAATTGTTTTGCCAACAATACAACCTCTTTGGTTCTGCCCGAATTAGAGGCACAAAACACAGCAAACTTACTCAAATCATATTGTGCCGACTGACGAGAACCATCGGTAGCTATGCTTACTGGCAATCCTTTTGTTAGAGATTTACGAATGGCATTTTTGGCTGGAAAAATTCTGCTAGAACCTTCTCCTGTTAAAAATAATTTGCCTACTGATTGAATGGTTGATGCCACATTTTTTGTTTGTTGGGCATTAAATTTTTGTACTACCTTCACTGTCTCCATCATTTCTTGAACCAGTGCGTAGTTTGCGTACTTTTTGTCTGTTAAATTCATTTTTTTTTGCGTTTTTTTAACGTATAAATACCTAGAGATGATTAACCTCTTTGTTTGATTTCTTTTACTAAATCATTAAATTTTACTGTCATTTGACGTACCTCCTTTACAAAACCATTGTCCTCGATAGTTCCAATAGCAGCGGTCATTTCGGCTTCGTTTCTAAATGTCATTCTGCGATATGGATTATCAAAATCCTTTTTGCGCGACAAGTACACTTGGTCTTTTACAAACTCTTGTATCACAAGCGATTTGTCCAATACTTCTAGCCATTGCTTTTGAGTTAGGTTACTCACGCCTAACACAGAGCACAACGAAGCATATGCGTGTTGCTGTTTGTGTAATGGGTATTGCTCCCACAAACTATCGTATCGTTGGTGTATTTGATTCCAAGTTGTTAGTTTGCCATTCCCTATATCTTGACGCAAAGCGTCAACATCTTGTTCTCGCATCAATTGACCACCAAAATTAGCCCATTTGGTTTCTCTATTCCCTTGTAAAGCAACTACCATATCAGCAAAGGTACGCGAAGTATCGTGTTGCATCCAGTTAAAAATAGTGTTTACTGCATAATAATACACCATATCCCTATAGGCATGATACGATTGATATGCTTTGATGATAAGCACTTTTCGCTTTGTTTTCTCCATTCCTTCGCCTAAAACCTCTAAGGCATTTACAGCTTCGGCAGTCGAAAACAATAATTCTTTTCCTTTTTGTTGCATTGCCTCATCGGTAAGTTGGCTAAGGTTTTGTTGTTGCTTACGGTAAAACGCTTTTCCTACCCACAGTTCGAGTAAGTACATGGCATCAAAAATCTCCTCAACCGAATCGGGGGCTAAGGCTTCTAATTCGATGTGTTGCACTTTTCTTTTACGACCATCTCTGCCTTTAAATTTCCATGTATTGCGTTCTAGGGCATACATGTTATACATCCACCAAAAAGCAGGAGTAACTTCTAATTGGTCTTTAGAAACATTATTGTTGAGCAACGAAAATGGGAAAGGAATATACATTTCGGCGGGGTAATCGGCTTTGGATAACATTACGAAAGAGGCAAAACGACAAGAATGCTTAATACTTGTGCATAATCCGGGCCAAAAACCCCTACCCGCTTGTATTTCGTTATCATTAGCCCTGCTATTGTGATTGGAACCAATGGTTGCCCCTGCAGCCAAATTGCTTTGTCCCATAACCAAAGCAGCTACCAAAAAGGAGTTGTTATGATGCTGTTCGTGTGCTGGGAATATAAGATTATTGAGCACTTCACAACACGATATTGTTGAATTATCTCCTAGGAACGAATTAATTAGTCGGGCTCCATACTTTAAATTTGAGTTATTTCCCATAACAAAACGCACCGCTTTGCATCCATAAAAAATATGACAGCCATACCCAATAATACCGTTTACTAGTTCCACCCCTTCGCCAATTTGTGTTGGTTCTTCAATAGACGAGTTGATGGTTAGATTTTTAAGCTTATTTGCCCCTTTAATATAACAATGAGTTCCTACTTTTACATCTTTAATTACAAAAGAATTTTTCACTACGCACTCATCGCCTATGGTACCATAATAGCCTCGACGGGTATCAAAGCTATTTTGAGTAATCTGCGTTAATGCTTTCATTAAAGCCTCATCATCTCTGTATCGTGCCCACATATAAGCGTCGGCAGCAATCATACCATCAAAGGGAGCTACTCCTCTGCACCCAGTTTCGTTCATTAATTCGAGCCAAACACGTATTTTTTCGGGTTCTCCTTCTTTTACTATTCCATTACCAAATTTTGCATGGTTGCATGTATTTAGTTCGTTTACATTAGAAATAATGCACCTATCGCCAATAATATAGTACGATAAATAACCCACATTATGAATAGCTACATCATCGCCTATATCACACGATACTACGATACTATTGGTAATACCTACTGGTAGTTGTAAGTCGTGGTGTTTTATTACCACATCGCGTACAGCACCAATACGTACTAAACCAAAAAAACGGTTGTTGGCAATTTGGTCGGTGTCAAATTCATCTGTCACCATTACTTGAGTCCAATCTGTGGCAGCATTGTTGTTTTTAACTAGCCTTTCAATTTCTTCTGACTTAAGTGGTCTCCAATAATCTTGTGGTTTATTAACTTGTTGATTGCGAAAGGTAAATTGATTGTGGTTTTCGGGCAAATATTCTGCTGGGATAAAATTTGCACCAATAGAATTAGATGGTAGAATCGTCAATTTGGGCATAAAATAGAAATTTGATATATATAATTTTATTATCTCACACGATACTAGTATAAAAGCGTGTAAAACTACTAAAAAATACAGATAAAACTATCAATTTGTAAAAAAAAAACTCAACAGATTGCCAAGTTTTTTTAATCAATTGGTTTGTGAATAATTTTTATTGATATACCTTTTTGAGTTGACCATCCTTGCTTGTCGGTAAGAGATATAAAAAAATGATAATCGCCTTCGTCGAATAATCCCAATTCATTTCCAGTAGGCAACTCTATTTCTGTAGCCGTTTGATGGCTGGTTTGACCAACAGGAATACCGTATCCTTTAATAAAAACAAAAGGATTCTCTGCTTTCCTTTTGGGCAATAAATCACAGTTCATCACATCTGTACTATGAGAATGATGGTCGAAATTATGATGAATTTCAACACTATAGGTTCCTAGCTCAACATTATCTTTTAATAAAGAGTGTAGCGTAATCGTTTCTCCAAAATAAAACACATTACAATTGAGAGGAGAAGCCTCTTGTATGGTTAAGTCAATCTCTGGTTTTTGCATATCAATTCCTTCGGATTGTGTACAAGCAAACAATAGAAAAACAAAAAAAAGAGATAGTGATATTTTTCTAAATTTTTTCATAAATTCTGTTCAATATTGTAGCAGGCTTTTTTACCTGCTACCTAGTTTACCATTTTATAAAGCAACTATAATCATTATCAGTAATAGATAGGATATCGCCATCTGTATATGTGTCATTATCCTCAGAGAATGAAATTATTGTTAATGCAGGAGTTTCTTAATCCATCAGCTCTTGAATAGATACATCCGACTCTACAGCAGTTTGGTTTCCCTCTTTATCAGTAACAGTTAAATGAAAATGATACTCTCCAGGCTCAGTGCCATCTGGAATATCAATATGTTTATGAAATGTGGTATTTCTTAACCCTGCAAATTCAGTATAAGATACAAGAATTTCATCCCCTTCACCTTCTTCTGGATGAAGCATAATGGTAATTAATTCTATTCTTCCCATTGCCTCAATTTCAGCTTCGATGTGTAGGTCTCCCCCAATATAGGCTATTTTTGAGTTACCAAGACCTACCTCTAGTGCATTTATTGTTGGTTTTGATACTGGTTCTGTGGTGCTACAAGCCACTAATACGGTCAAGGCAACTAAGCTAACTAAACTAAAAATTTTTGTTTTCATATTATAAATAGGTTTAAAAAGTAAAAAAAATGATTTATATAAACATTCTCAAGTTGACAATTAAATTAGTACCTGGTTCGGGTACATTGATTAAACGATAATAACTAGCGTGATTAAAATACCTCGTATTAAGCATATTCTGAATTTGTATAGATAGAGAAACCGTGCGTTGCAAAAAACTAAAATCGCTCCCCAAACGAGCATCCAAGGTATTGTAGCCTTGTGTAATTTCCTCAGGAGGCACAATATGGGTTTGTGTTGCCACCAATCGCCAATCAAATCCTATATACGGATTAGTAAAAAACATCCATTTTTCGGGTTGATACTGTACACTAAAAATAACAGAATGTGGAGGTGAAAATGGAAGCGAATATCCTTTTTTTTCTCCCGATAACTGACGAGCGACTACCATTTCTGCAGTGAAAGCTACTGATAATGGTTTAAACAATTGATAATGAGCATCAAGCTCTGTGCCATAACGCAATACTGCTGCTTGAGAATATTCAAATACCTGATTGCCATTGCCATATAGCCAATCGTGATTAGCTGTAGGGTTTAAATAAATATAATTGGAAAAATAATTGATAAACGGCGTAGTTTGAATACCCCATTTGCTCGTTGCAAAACCTATAGTTCCATCCAATTGATAGGCTATTTCTGGCTGTAAAGATGCATCTCCTTTTTCGTAGCTAAACTGATGATAATTAACACCATTGGCTGCCAACTCTTTGGCATCTGGCATGCGAAAACTTTTTCCAATATTCCATTTTAGTTCTAGTATATCTTTGGAATAACGGTAGCCCATCGACCACGAAAACGCATTAAATTGACGATACATAGCCGAAGCTCTTTCTATATAATCCCACTCATTCAGAGAAGCAGACTCCACTGTAGGGCTTTTGTACCAATCAGCATAAGCCGTAGTACGAATAGAGCCATAATCATACCGGATACCCCCTTGCCACGTAGTGTGCGATGACGGTGTGTATAGAGCCAGGGCATATAGACCGTCTGCAAATTTTGTGAAAGCAGGAAGAATAAATCCCCTTCCATTTATAGCATTGTGTTGATAATCAAGCTGATTGCCTGCTACTATGCTAAAACGCGAGGCAAATTGATACATCATACGCACATTGGCTGTATAAATATACTTATCAAATTCCCTTTCAAGAGAAGAAGAAAAGGGCATATTATCTGGAAAAACAGCTGGCATATAGCCATGACTTACATACGCACTCATTTCTTGCCTAAAATTTCGTTGGAAACCCAATTGAGCTTGTACTTTAAAATTATCTTTTAGCCATTCTGTTTGGTTGGTTATTTTGAGATGGTGCACTTCTGAGTAAGGAAACAAAATGTCCCTGTCAGATGCATCATGTACAATTTCGTTTACTCTACGTGGCTCTAAACCATGTGCATTGGCAAAAAAACCCGTCTTTGACGACATATTACTTACGTAAAAACGTGTTGTTAGGTTTGAACTTGTATAACCAACTGATGTATGTAGATTTTTTTCTTTCCCAGCAGTATTACGCAGTTGTTTATTGTGCAAACCAACCTTATACGAATACATGGCTACACTATCAGTAGTAACACGAAAATCGGCATAATCTATGAGCGTACCTCGCAATGTAAAGAATATTCGGTTTTTTCTATAAGCTAGTTGCAACGAACTACCCAACAATTGATTATTTGATTTTCCTACCATATCCCAAGTAGCTCGCATGCCATTATCTTTTGGTACCGAATCGTGCGTAAGAGCAATAACTCCCGCAATAGCCTCGGCTCCATAACCTAAGGCGGCAGGACCTTTTACAATTTCAATATGATGAACAGCAAATTGGTCTATCTCCAATCCATGATCGGCTGCCCACTGTTGTCCTTCGTGTTTTATCCCATTTTCTACAACCACTAATCGATTAAAACCCAAGCCTCTAATTACGGGTTTCGACTGTCCAGAACCTATCTGCATGGCACTCACGCCCGACATCCGTTCTATAGATTGCATCAAGCTACCTCCCAAATAGTGCCTAAGTTCTTTATCCGAAACTGATTGTACCGTTAGCGGAACAAAAGTTTGCTTTTGAAGCAAGTAGCCATTTCCTGAAACAAGCACTTCTGGCAACAACTGATTGGAAGATGATAATTCAATGACAAGCGTATCGCTATTCGTGCTTTCTATTGTTTGTTTATAAGGTAGATATCCTATATGCTGCACGGTGAGTAGCAACGTTTTGTTGCTTAATGGTGCCTCCAACTGAAAGAAACCATCAATGTTGGTTAATGTTGATAGATTTGGGGTAGATACTGATACAATTGCTCCAGGCACAGTTTTCCCTTCGTTATCCAACACAATTCCTTTTACCTGAAATTGTACGGCATACAAAGCATGTGTTAACACCAATAAACAAAGAGATATAAATAGTTTCATTCGTTAGAATCCTTTTTGATAAGGGTAGTCATAGTTTACTAAAAACCGATAATCTGTTTTTGCAAAACTATATAGTACACATTTTGCAAACGCCCTTAATGAGTAAATCAGAATCTTCTGTTTGGTAACCAGAGGGCAAATTGGGCACTTTAAACGTAAACGCATCTAAACAACTAACGGTATGACATTTCTTACACACAAAATGAGCATGATGATGCTCGGGGGTTTTGCCTACAATGGTAATGGCATATTTCACCAAGCCCTCATCTACCACAATCTTGTGCAACACATTATGCTCAATAAGCGTTTTAAACGAGCGATAAAATGTAGTCCGATCAAAATTTCCATCAATTTTGCTTTTCACTTCTTCTTCCGACAATGCTTTGTTGGCTGACAATAGTGCAGATAGGATTCCTTCTCTACAAACAGTTCGTTTAAGCTGGTGTGTCTTTAAAATATCAATTGGATTCATAAAATAAACTTATTTTGCGTGAATAGTTAATTTTGCAACAATGCTCTATTTGCATCATTGTTGCAAATATATAGCTAAAAATAGTTTTTCCTATGTATACTATTAACTATTTTTATTTTATTAACAAATTTGCATAACCTAAAACAAATACTTACTTTTGCAGCGACAAAATTTACAGTTAATCAGTTTTTTACACAATTCGATAACAAGATAACAGATAACTAATAAAAAGCACTATGAAGAAAACAGCTTTTTTAGTAGCATCACTCATTGGATGCCTATTTTTTGCTCAGGCACAAGACAATGTAAGTACAGAGAAACCACTAATTCCCGTTGTTACATTAAGCAAAGATGTGAACGTAAAATTTGGCGGTTTTATGCGTGCTGAATACTATGTTGACTCCAAAGAAATGGCAGGAGCACTCGATGATTTATTTGGCTTTTTTCCTGAAAAACCCGTATATGATAAAAATGGAAAAGATATAAACAATGTAGTACGTCACAATTTCTCCACACAAGCTACACGTTTTAATGCCTTGTTTACAGGACCATCGGTGTTTAATGCAAAATCATCGGCATTTTTCGAATTTGATTTTACCGGAGGAAATAGCGTTAACCTACGCTATCGTCATGCTTATGGTCAATTATCATGGACAAAAACAGATGTTCTATTTGGTAAATCGTGGAACCCCTTAGCAGCCATCCATTTTCCATCAGTATTGGGATTACACACAGCCATTCCGTTTCGTCCGTTTGGTAGAGGCGACCAAGTACGAGTTACTTACAGACTCACAGACAAGATTAGCATTTTAGGTGCTGCCTTAATACAAACCGAACACCGTAGCACATTAGATTCTACAGCTTTTGCAGATGTACGTGCTAACCCAATACCTGATATGCATTTGCAAGTATTTCATAAAACAGACAATTTGATGTTAGGTTTACTTTCTGAATATAAAATTACTCGTCCGGCAACTTTTAGGAAGGGTGATTTAGGTACATTTATCACCAACGAAACTGTATCTTCGTATGCAGTAGGTGGTATCGTGGACTACAAACTCAACTTATTTAATGCCAAAGCCAGCATATTATATGGACAAAATTTAAGCGAACTAACTATGCCTGGTGGCTATGCCGTACAAACACACGATGTAGCAACAGGACACCGTACCTATACACCATCAAACGCAATTTCGTCATGGATAAACTTTACGTATGGTAAAAAATGGATAGCCGGTATTTTTGGAGGTTACCACAAAAATTTAGGATTCTCTGATAACATTCTTGATACAACTGCCAATGGGGCTTTGTTTGGTCGCTGGCAAAACATTGACCATATTTACCGTGCATCTACTTCGCTTACATATAAAATAGAACGTTGGGTTTTTGGGGCTGAGGTGGATTACAATGTGGCTACCTACGGAGATGTTGATTATGGCAAAAAAGGAAAAATAAAAAATGCTACCGAAACATCTAACATAAGAGGGGTTTTATCAGCTACTTTTATATTTTAGCACAATCCCTTATGTAAATTAACTTATTTTAACGCTCACGTGTATGATACTGATATCGGTTATTATACACGTGTTTTGTTTACAAGCAACTAACTCAGATTGATTTTTATTGCCTATTTGTAGCCTCTTTAAGCACAATTTTAGCTACATTTGCACATCTTTTTTTTGTTACAACCACGTTTTAAAGGCTTTTTATTCAACAATAACACTGACACATTTGTCGGTTCTCTTTACTCTGCTCACGAACAATTATAGGAGTAAAATTAGTTATAGCCAAATTTTCTATTAGTTACTCACAAGTAAGTATATACTTGTGGTTGGTATATACCTTACTACTAAAAATAGTATAGTATGAATATATATACATCTCATCAACAAAAAATTGCCGAAAAAATTCAGCCATCAGCGGATTTAAAAAATTGGAAAGATTGGAAATGGCAATTGCGTAATGCTATCAAAACAATTGATCAATTTGAAAAACTAACTGGAATTACGTTTACCGAAAAGGAAAAACAATTGTTTAAAACCACACAAGATAAATTCCCCTTGTCGATTACGCCCTACTACCTATCGTTAATTAAAAAAAGCAACTACCAATACGATCCCATATTTAAACAATCATTTTTGGACAATAGAGAACTTATCGTATCGTCAAGCGAAATGTCTGACCCACTATCAGAAGACCATGATAGTCCTGTGCCTGGTATCACTCATCGCTATCCAGATAGGGTATTATTTTTGGTAAGCAATGTATGTGCTATGTATTGCAGACATTGTACTCGTAAGAGAAAAGTAGGCGACACCGACCATATTCCTAGCAAATCGCACATACAAGTAGGACTCGATTATATTAAAAATACCCCTCAAATTAGAGACGTATTATTGTCAGGTGGCGATCCGCTATTATTATCAGACGAATACCTCGATTGGATTCTGACAGAATTACGCAAAATACCACATATCGAAGTTATACGTATTGGCTCTCGTATACCTGTAGTATTACCCTACCGTGTAACTGACGAATTAGTCAATACGCTAAAGAAACATCATCCTATTTGGTTAAATACCCATTTTAACCATCCACGCGAGATAACAGACTCAGCTAAAGAAGCCATCAATAAATTGGCAAATGCAGGTATTCCTCTGGGGAATCAAACTGTATTATTGGCAGATGTAAATGATTGTCCTCGCATTATGAAAAAACTGGTACACGAATTGGTGCGAAATCGTATTCGCCCATATTATTTATACCAATGTGATTTGTCTGAGGGTCTGTCGCACTTTAGAACACCTATTGGTAAAGGAATAGAAATTATGGAGAGTTTGATTGGACACACCAGCGGGTTTGCTGTGCCAACGTATGTAATTGATGCTCCTGGTGGTGGTGGTAAAATACCTGTTATGCCAAACTACTTAATTTCGTGGAGTACCAACAAAGTTATTCTGCGAAACTACGAAGGTGTAATTACCTCATACCAAGAACCCACAAATTACGAAACGACAATTTGTGATAGAAATTGCAAGGAATGTAACCTCGAATTAGATATTGATGGAGCTTGCGAAATAAATGCCATCGGAATTGAGCGATTACTTTCTGATTATGATGAAACAATCTCCCTCATTCCGTCAGAAAACGAACGCGTTGAACGAAGAGACACAAGCTATGAATAAAACACAAGCCAGCATGCTATCAAACATACTAGAAGACAAAGCAAGCAAACGTATCTATGTAACTAAGCTTTGTACCCAAGACTTACCCCACATTATTGAATACCTTGACGATATCTCGAGTAAAAATGGGGCTACAAAAATCATTGTTAAAGTCCCTACTAAATACAGTCCTTTTTTTAATCAATATAATTATCAGCTAGAAGCATATATCCCAGCCTACTTCGCTGACCAAACAGATGTTCTGTTTATGTGTAAGTATACACAGAAAGAAAGACAGCAAGCCGAAAAACATTATTTAGGATTACTCCAAAACATGTGCAACACCTTGCCTTCGACATGTACAAAATCTCTCAACCAAGCATTACACCTACGGGAACTCTGCAACACCGATATCCCAAACATGATATCCGTATTTAAACAAGTATTTGAAACATACCCATTCCCCATTTTTGAAACAGACTTTTTGCAACAATCTATGTTAGATGGTACACGTTATTTTGGGGTATTTGAAGCAAACAAGCTGGTAGCTATAAGCTCAGCCGAATGCGATGCAGAAAATAAAAATGCAGAAATGACCGATTTTGCTGTACTCCCCTCGCATAGAGGCATGTGTTTGGCTAGCCATTTGCTTATTGAAATGGAACACGCTTTGCGCAAAGATAAGTATGTTACCGTATACACCATTGCTCGTTTGCAGTGCATGCCTATGAACAAAACTTTTTACAATGCTCAGTATCAATATACTGGCACACTTATTCAAAATACCCAAATCTCTGGTAGTATCCAAAGTATGAACGTTTGGTACAAACGTTTGTAAACAAATTCTTTTGTTAATACTATTCCAGCTAATTGTTAAATTTTATTTTCTTTTGATATATTTTCCATTGGAAATTTGTTTCATTGTAAAATAATACCTATTTTTGCAGTGTAAAAAAAACAACAAGCTACACATGGAAAAAATAACAAACTGGATAAAAAAAAATAGGCTGTACTTCGTTGGGAGCATACTAGGAGGTATTGGTGGATATATCTACTGGTATTTCATCGGATGCGATTCAGGCGGATGCCCTATAACCTCATCGCCCTACAACAGTGTAATATGGGGTGCTATTATGGGTTCGCTCCTATTAAGCATGTTTAAAAAAGAGAAGCAAGATGAATAAGTACCTCAAAAATTGGACGATTGTACGTATAATCAGATTGCTTTTAGGTGCTTCTTTGAGCATTGCCGCGTACTTTTCTGGACATTATCTTTTTGTGGGATTAGGAGTATGGTTTATGATTCAAGCATTTTTTAATGTATCTTGTTGTGGTACTGCTGGTTGCGATTCCAAAACGCCTTCTAATAGTTCTGATACAGTTTTTAAAAATGAAATAAAAGAATATAAAAAATGAAACAACTAACCTTACTTGCCATAGCCATAGGCTTATTGGTTACATCTTGTTCCGAAGCCTCGAACAAGGAACAAAAACAACCAACACCAACTGAAAAAAAAACACAAACAACTAATAATACATTAATTATGAAACCAATCTATTTAACAAAAGCAGAGTTTTTAAAAAAAGTGGTTAATTACGAAACCAATCCCAACGAATGGAAATATTTGGGAGACAAACCCGCAATAATCGACTTCTATGCATCATGGTGTGGTCCATGTAAAATGATAGCTCCCATCCTTGATGAATTGGCAACAGAATATGCGGGAGAAATTTACATTTATAAAATAGACACAGAACAAGAACAAGAATTGGCAGCTGCATTTGGCATTCAGTCAATACCAACCTTGTTGCTTGTACCTATGAACGAAAACCCACAAATTATTCGAGGTGCATTACCCAAAGCGTCATTTAAAGAAGCCATTGACAAAGTGTTGCTTAAAAAATAATCAAAATGGAAAGTCTGTGTTACATACGAAATATTTACCGATTAATTAGCAAATTTGAAGAACAGTTGCAACAAAAACACGAGCTTAGCCTCAACGAGGGCATGGTATTGTGCGAATTGAAAAATGCCAGCTACTCTTCTGGAGAAATAGCCAATCTAGTATCATTAACACATTCTAATACATCCAAGGTAATCGCAGCACTTGAAAAAAAACAACTAGTAACACGCATAATAGGTGATACTGACAAAAGAAAAATGTTTTTTTCAATCACCCCACAAGGGACACAAAAAGTAAACGAACTTCTTTGTGAGGAAAGTGAAATTCAACGTATTGCGAAAAATATTGAATCAGATATCTTACAAGAAAAATAAGAAGAAATTTGTTTCACACTCTATCCTTTTTTACAGGCATATTCGTGTCATGTAAAAAAGGATTTTTTGTATCATAAAATGATGGTTGATTATACAAATAA
Organism: Bacteroidales bacterium; assembly: GCA_012519885.1. Taxonomy (GTDB): domain Bacteria; phylum Bacteroidota; class Bacteroidia; order Bacteroidales; family Paludibacteraceae; genus JAAYPI01. Next base: position 25,047 of record JAAYPI010000009.1, on the reverse strand, counting down.
TACAAAAACTTTGTACTACATTTGCACAATTTTTAGTGCATCTTCTTTTAATAAAAGAACTATATGAAAGCCATTTATACCATTCTTTTGTTGCTTGCTGCCAATATTTTTATGACTTTTGCTTGGTATGGTCATTTAAAGTTGAAAGATTTTAAATGGTTTTCGGCATTGCCTCTTATTGCTGTTATCTTATTTAGTTGGGGGATTGCTCTTTTTGAGTATTTTTTTCAAGTTCCTGCCAATAAAATTGGCTTTCGCGAAAATGGAGGACCCTTTACCCTGCTCCAACTCAAAGTGATTCAAGAAGTAATTACCTTAGTCGTTTTTGTTGCTTTCTCTAGCTTATTCTTCAAAACCGAAACCTTTCGCTGGAACCACGCCATAGGCTTTATGTTCTTGGTATTGGCTGTGTATTTTATTTTCAAAAAATAAATTGCTTTCTATTTTTTTGTTAATATTTCTTAATTTATAGTAGTATGTATTACATAGTACTATAAGTATACTTATCTTTGCACTATCAACTTACATACAAACGCTATGTCAATGAATTCGGAAAATATTAAATCGCAAATGCGAAAAGGATACCTAGAATTTTGCATTCTACTTATCCTCGAAAAAAAACCTGCCTACGCATCGGACATACTCAACGAACTTAAAGCCGCTAAACTAATAGTAGTAGAGGGCACATTGTATCCTTTGCTAACTCGACTCAAAAACAGTGGGTATCTTGACTATAACTGGATAGAATCGCTACAAGGTCCACCCCGTAAATACTACGAACTGACGGAAAACGGCAAACAATTTTTGTCCGAAATAGAAGAAGCTTGGCAAGAAATAAAAAATGTAGTTGAACACATCAAACAACAACCCAACAACGAATAGACAGAACACTTCATCATCAATAACAATCCCTCAAACTACAAACATATACTCCCATGAAAAAAACAGTAACAATCAACCTCAACGGCATCGTTTTTCATATAGACGAAGATGCGTACATGTTGCTTCAACATTACTTAGAGCAATTAAGTAAACAATTTAGTGCCGAAGATGAAAAAGAAATTCTCAACGATATTGAGGCTCGTATTGCAGAATTATTTACCGAAAAATTACAAAACGGTAAAAATGTAGTCGAAAAACCTGACGTAGAAAGGGTAATGGAAGTGCTTGGTAATCCTAGCCAATTTGCTGACAACGACAATGATGATACTGACAATCAACACGCTGAAAACGATAAAAGAAAAAGAACTAACAAACGTTTATACCGTGATCCAGAAAACAAAATACTAGGCGGTGTAGCTGCAGGTATAGCAGCCTATTTGGAATGGAACATATTGCTTGTACGTTTGCTATTTGTGCTATTTCTATTTATCAGTGCTGGTTGGTCATTTTTACTATACCTCGTTATCTGGATTATCGTGCCAGAAGCAACTACTACTGCCCAACGACTCGAAATGCATGGCGAAGATGTAACGATTGAAAACATTAAAACGCAAGTTAAAAACGCCCAAGAGTATGTTCAATCAGACGAATTTAAAAGCAATGCCAAAAACATTGGCTCTCGCATTGAAAGAATACTCTCTCCTATTGTTAAAACGGTATTCATAGTCGTTAGTTCTATTGTTGGTTTTACCTTGCTACTTGTATCTTTATCGTTGCTAGCAGCATTCGTTATAGCATTGCTACATGCAGATATATTACTTGCATTTTTACCATTTAGTGTTGGGTCAGGGTATTTGGCAATTATTGGCATAGTGAGTATTTTCTTACTTATTATTACGCCAACTATCGGACTATTTGTCGGAGCCATTCGCTTATTATCAAACAAAACACCTCGTAAAGGTAAAAGTGTATTCGGTTGGATTTTGTTTACAGTATGGGTCATCAGTTTAGTAGCACTCATCTCTGTAATAGTAAGAGGCACACTGGAGTATAAACCCTCCTATACAAGGTCTTTTGCTCATTACCCTGCCGAAAATCGTACCCTAGATGGCTTTCATACCATCTTATTGCACAATGGCGTACATGCTGAGTACACACAAGACTCTACACAACAAGTACAAATTATGGCTCCCGATTACACCTTACAAAACATCCATACAGAAGTAAATGATAGCATATTGAACATCTATTTTGATGGAGAAACAAATTCAATCTTTACTAAAAATTTTGCCATACACATACAATCGCCAACCATAAAACGCATTGAGGTAGAAGGAGGCTCAAGCATTACGACAAACACAGCCATTAAAACAAGTAATTTGCAACTGAAAGTAGCTGATCTAAGTCAGGCTCAACTACTGCTAGATGTAGAAAAGAATGTAAACGTGATTAGTACTGGCTTATCGCGGGTACAGCTATCGGGCAATACGCATCACCTTGACTTAAACGTAAGCAATGCCAGCATGGCAAACACAGTTGATTTAGTGAGCAAAACGGGCACTGTCAATGTACAAAATGCAGCCAAAGCAGATATACAAGTACGCGACAGTGTGTGGATACAAGCCAACGATGCTGCACGTGTATGCTATCGTGGCAACCCAATCATTAAACAACAGGCATACAATGCTGCGGTTGTAGTACGCTATAACGAACAATGACATGTATTTGAACACAAAGAGCGGTCAAAATTTGACCGCTCTTTGTGATTTTCATAGGTACTCGACACAAAATCCTAGGCTACAAGTATTTCGAATGTCAGACACTACAAAGATGATACTTTTTTTTGAATTCTGAAATAGCGTAGTATATGTTATACAATATGTTTTTTAGTTAAAATTACGCATCCACTATGCCTTTTTGACAGACAGACATACTTGGCACTACTTTTGCATAGCTAAAGTGAAACAAATGTATAACTTAAAATAAATAGTTGAGTATGAAAAAAGGAAATATTGGTGTAACTACGGAAAACATTTTCCCTATCATTAAAAAATTTCTTTACAGCGACCACGAAATCTTTTTACGCGAACTAGTTTCTAATGCTGTTGATGCTACACAAAAGCTAAAAACATTGGCATCAGTTGGCGAGTACAAAGGTGAATTGGGCGACATTACTGTGCGTGTTACCAGAGACGAAGCCAACAAAACCATTACCATTTCTGACAAAGGTATTGGTATGACTGCCGAAGAAATTGATAAATATATCAACCAAATTGCTTTTTCGGGAGCAGAAGAATTTTTAGATAAATACAAAAACGATGCCGCCGCTATCATTGGGCATTTTGGTTTGGGTTTTTACTCTTCTTTTATGGTTGCCAAAAAGGTGGAAATCATCACCAAATCGTACAAAGAAAATAGCCAAGCAGTAAAATGGAGTTGCGAAGGTAACCCCGATTACACATTAGAAAATTGCGATAAAGCAGAAAGAGGTACAGATATTGTATTGCACATTGATGACGAAAACCAAGACTTCTTGCAACAAAGCAAAATAAACGAATTGCTAACTAAATACTGCAAATTCTTACCTATCCCCATTGCCTTTGGCAAAAAAAAGGATTGGAAAGATGGCAAACAAGTAGATACGGACGAAGATAACATCATAAACGACACACAACCAGCTTGGGTACGCAAACCAGCCGACTTGAAAGACGAAGATTATAACAAATTTTACCGCGATTTGTATCCTATGAGCGAAGATCCGCTCTTTCATATACACCTAAATGTGGATTATCCGTTTAACCTAACCGGGATATTATACTTTCCAAAAGTAAAAAATACCATTGATTTGCAAAAAAACAAAATTCAATTGTATTGCAACCAAGTGTTTGTAACCGACTCAGTAGAAGGTATTGTGCCCGATTTCTTAACCCTATTGCACGGAGTTATCGACTCTCCAGATATTCCGCTGAATGTAAGTCGATCGTACTTGCAAAGCGATGGTAATGTGAAGAAAATATCATCGCACATATCTAAAAAAGTAGCTGACAGGTTGCAAGATTTGTTTAAAACTGACCGTGCTCTATTTGAAGAAAAATGGGAAAGCCTAAAAATATTTATCAATTACGGGATGCTTACTGATGATAAATTTTACGAAAGAGCCGAAACATTCAATTTACTAAAAAATGTAGATAACACCTGCTATACTGCTGAGGAGTACAAAAAACTGATTGAAACAAACCAAACAGATAAAAAAGGAGACATTATCTACTTGTATGCAACCGACAAGGACGATCAATTTAGCTACATCGAAGCAGCCAAAAACAAGGGATACGATGTGTTATTGATGGATGGTCAGCTTGATGTGCATTTAATTGCTAAACTGGAACAAAAATGGGAGAAATCGCGTTTTGTACGTGTAGATAGCGATAGCGTGGACAACTTGATTGAGAAAGAAGACCGCAAAAAAACATCACTGTCAGAAAAACAACAACAAAACCTTACAACTGTATTTAGCACCGTAGCCCCCAAAACAGAAAAAGCCAACTACATAGTTGCTTTTGATGCCATGGGTGCCAATGCACTGCCAGTGATGATTACGCAAAACGAATTTATGCGTAGAATGAAAGAAATGTCGGCAATGCAAGGTGGCATGATGAGTTTTTATAGCGAAATGCCCGACTCGTACAACCTGGTTGTAAATACCGACCATGCATTGGTAAAAGGTATTATCAAACAACAAGAAGAAAGTTGCGGAAAAGAAATGGGACATTTTGACAAGACCATTGCGGATATTGACACAAAACTTGCGGAAATCAATAAGGCTAACGAAGGTAAAAAAGAAGATGAATTACCTCAAGAAGTAAAAGATGAGAAAGCCGCTTTGCGTAAAGAAATGGATGCATTGCGTGAGCAACAAAAAGCGATTTTAGCCAACTTTGCCGACGGCAATAATGTAGTGAAACAACTGATTGACTTGGCTTTACTTGCTAATAATATGCTAAAAGGCGAAGCCTTGAGTAAGTTTGTAAAACGCAGTGCCGACATGATACAAGCTTAATACCGCTTAAATAAAGGCTGTGTTTGATAAAAACAAAAGAAAAACACAGCCTTTTTTTGAAATAAATTTGCACAAAAACAAAAAACACCTTATCTTTGCATTCGCTTTTTGAAAGAACAAGGCTGCGTAGCTCAACTGAATAGAGTATCTGACTACGGATCAGAAGGTTATAGGTTTGAATCCTATCGCGGTCACAAATAAAAGCACAAAAAACACCTACAAAAGTACTTGTAGGTGTTTTTTTATTTCAATAGATTTACAACAAAAATAGAGGATAAAAACGTAAATATCAGAGATATTAACAATGCCAATCATTCGTATAGAGCTACATTGCACGGCGTAGGGCGTTTTTTATTTTCTGAACTCTTCTCCATCTATTATTCACAATACGATACACATATATCGTTCCATTTTTGCTTTCCTTAGGAGCCTCGATGATAACGACATCATTCCAGATCGTAATTTTTTTGCCAAACTCAACGCGTTTCTTGGTAGTAGGTTTAAGAATTTGCATCGGTTTCCAGGTATTTCCATCATTTTTTAGCACGATTACTTCGCGTTTTTTATCTCCTACAAAAGCATATACCCCACTAATAGCAATCGTATATTTTTTCGTTATCTTTGTGGTATCTCCAGTTTCATACGACACTAATAGCTTATCCCAATTAACAGCATACGCATGTAAAGACAAACACCACATTAGTGTAATAAAAACTATGTACAAAAGATTTTTCATTATTTTGTATATGGCAATTTAACATTCATAGCATTCATCTCAGCTTTCATAACAAAGTATAAATCGTATCAATCTCTAGCATGTATTTTAATCGATCGCAAAGATACATTATTTTTGGCTTAACTCGTTTAAAGGAAGACATCGTTTTTCTTGCTCATTCAATTATCATGTTGGGAATGTATTCCGTTTCATTTTTAGCAAGAATTTCTTTTTCTTGGAAAAACTTGCGTATATTTGCGAATATAGACATTTATTGAGGAAATGATAAAGGGGATGTGAAATCTAATAACATAATAATTAATACTATGAATATTAATGATTTGATAAGGGAGGGGAATAATTTTAGTTTTTATCAAAATGAGTATACAGAGGGAATAAACAACAGTGCAGGTTATGCTAAATGGAAAGAAAAATGTAAACGATTTCTGAATTTGAATTACACTGATGATAAGTTTATAGAAAATTTTGAAAAAAATTGCAGTATTTATGATAATAGTAGCACCCATAATGAACTAATTGGTTGCTTAGAAGCATTTAGGGATTTACCAACAATTGTAGTTAATCATTCAAAAACAGAAAAAAATCAGCAAGGAACTATTGTAAATGTACATCAAACTCAACAACAGGAACAATCTCAATCGCAGGAAATAGCAATACATATTTTTATTGAAGCAATAAAAGATGAATTAACAGGAAAGCAGCTAAAAGAAATAAAAGCAATAATTGCTGAAGAGCCTGAACCCGAGAAGGCAAAAAGTAAGGTTATTGAAAAATTGAAGAGTTTCGGGGAGAATGTATTGACAAATATTGTCGCTAATGTGATAATAAATCCTGCTATTTGGGGCGGTTTAATGTAAATATAACTTTTAAATTATTGAAAATAATATATTATGGTAGCGGATATCGACCGCCAGCTGTATGCAAAATATGGGTTGAGTGAGGAAGATGTGGCGTTTATTGAAGGGATGAGAAAGGGGATGTGAAAAATCCAAAACTAACAGATTAAAATAAATATATAAAAAAACAATTCAATAAAATGATAGACATCCTAAAAGAGTGGAATTGGTTGATTACTTTTGTGTTAAGCACAATTTTAACTGTTGTTATTTATAGGCTTACAATTAAAATTTCGTTTAAAACCGAATCTGAACACAGAGCGAAAATCATTTCAGAAGTAGATAAATTACTTGATGAAATATATCATAAAGACTCCAGAAGAAGAAGTAGTAAAGTAACGATTGTTGATATAAGTAAGATTAAAAAATTTCCTCAAAGTGGTTATTTCAATTCAGAAATTGAAAGGCAAGGCTATAAGGGTGTAGAATTCTATTGGGGTATTGATAAAATTTATAAGAATCATAAAGACACTTATATTTTTGGTGTAATACCTTATGAAAACATTGAAAACATTGAGTTGAATGTTTTTGGCGATGAATATGAAAATCACGCAAAAATATACTGCAAATTTAAATGGCGATTGAATAAAAACTTTTTCAACGACATAAGAAAAAAAAGTCAAATGCTAAGAGTGCATAAAAATTATCTCAAGTTACGATGTTGGAAATTAGCATTCGCAATCAAGTTATTTGTAAAGTCACCGTTTACGTCATTTAAATATTATGTGGAAAACAAAAACTACGACAAGAATATGCATCACTATAGTGTGAAATTTGAGGAGTTATGGTTTGATTAAAAACAACTGATTAGCAATGTTTTGTATGGCGTCGTTGATAATTGACCAGATTGGAGGAGAAACGTTCTACATTACACATTACACGCTAAACGAGCAACGAGCAACGCCACCCACCAATCCGCTATTTCTTAATTATCTTCTGCACCAAATTAGCATCTTCGTTGCCATAGCGTACAAGATAGGTTCCGGGCTCAAACTGGGTAGTAGGTACAGAAAGTTTATCATGCAATATACCTTGGTACATTAGTTTTCCGTTAGTATCGTAAATTTGAATACGTATTGCGGCTTTTGGGCTAGTATTAACCAACTTCAGTTCGTCAACTACAGGATTTGGATACAGCACAATTGAATGTTGTGCATCGGTATCGTGTAGTTGTGTAAAAGTAATATTGATGGTATTGGATGCAGCAGATTGACAACCCATCGAAGACACAATTACATAATAATCGCCATTGCTAACGGGCTCATAAAATTGATTTGTTTCACCCATTATAATGCCATTTTGGTTGTACCACTGATTGCCGCTTGTGGCATCTGATTGTAAGTTTGCACCATCTTGTGTTATAATTGGCGTGCTAGGCAATGGATGGACCGTTAGTTGCAAGGTAGCCGTTTGACTATCTCCACATAGATTTGTAGCTTTTACGGTAATTTCTCCATCAACAGCATCTATTGCAACATCTACAGTAATGCTATTGGTAGTACTACTGCCAGTAATACCTGTAGGCAATGTCCAACTATACGATGTGGCATGCTCAACTTCAGGCACTTGATACGTTACAGCGGTTTGTCCCACACATACGCTTGCTGGTCCGCTAATAGCACCAATGGCAGATAAGGGTGTGCTAACCGTAATAGGTAAAGTGGCACTTACCCCATCACCACAAGCATTAGTGCCTTTTACGGTAATATCGCCCGACAATGCCGAAGATCCATAATCCACTGTAATACTATTCGTAGTACTACTACCAGTAGCACCAGTAGGTAAGGTCCATACATATTCAGTAGCGTGAGTAATGGTTGGGACTGTATAAGTAACAGCGGTTTCACCTTGACAAACAGACGACTCGCCCGTAATCACTCCAGCATTGGTAGGCAGTGGATTGACGGTAATGGATACGCTAGAGGTTTCACTTTGACTACAAGCATTAACGCCTCTTACACTAATAGTACCCGACTTAGCTGATGTTCCATAGTTTACAGTGATGCTATTGCTTGTACTACTACCAGTAGATCCACTCGGTAATGTCCAAGTATATGATGTAGCATGGGTAATTTCAGGCACGGTATATACTACAGACTGTTGCCCCTGACAAACGACGGTTTCGCCTGTAATGGTTCCTGCATTCCCAATAATACCACATAAACCGGGTATAGGCTGTACAGCAGGCGTTGCCCCAGGCGTATCATACGTAAAGACTTGCAAATAAGGATACGAAATATAAGTTCCACTTTGGATATTCCAAACACCTGTAGTAGGCGTAAAATCCTAATTAGTAAAAGTAGATTCAGTTTTCATTTGAGCCGTAGTGCGTGCTGTAGCACCAGTACCCGTAGTTTGTTTGCTTGTTTGTGAATCGTAAATATTACCCGAAAAAGTTGCATTGGTTATATTCTCACCCAAAAAGCCTTGTGCTGTGCCAAAATTTACCGAGCCAGTAGAATAGCAATTCTGAATAGCTCCTTTCAGTTCGTTAGTACCACAAAATCCACCAATTTTCACATTGGGTGCAGCAGTTCGAACCACATTGCCTGTACTATACGAATGACTAATGGTTGCCGCCTTGGTATCACTTGCTTTGTTACTACCAACAAATCCGCCAAGCACACTTAATCCAGTAACACTACCTGTTGCATAACAACGTGAAATAACACTTTGATTATTTACACCTACACATCCACCCATTGTACCCGTGCCACTGACACTGCATGTAGAATAACTATTTGTTATAGTAGCCATGTAGTTTGTTGCCACTAATCCTCCTATAGAAGAATAACCAGTTATACTACCTGAAGAATAGCAGTTGTTTATAATACCATCACGATTATATCCCGCTAAAGCTGCCACGGAGTTTTTCCCTGTTATAGAAACATTGGTTAGACCCAGATTTTGAACGCTAATACCCGTTCCCCATAGATAACCAAACATGGCAATTCTATCTTCATCACTTCGGTTGATATACAAATTAGATATGGTATAGTGTTGACCATCGTAGCTCCCCTGAAATTTATACTCTAAATTTCCAATAGGTACAAAACCCTTACCCCCATTCAATGTAGCAGTAGCACTGGCATCAATATGTGCAGTTTGTATAAAATACTTGCCTGTTGCCCAATCGGCAGAGGTAGCAGAGAGCTCAAGTAAATCGGCATATGTGGCAATTTGGTAAGGGTCATTTACTGTGCCATTGCCTCCAGAATAAGTTCCGGCAGTAAGATGAAAACTTCCGAAAAATAGAAGTAGAATCAACGTAAGGTGTATTGATATTTTCATATATTCTTATTTTTTAATTATGTAGGCTTATGGCTATTAAACATTTACATACGTCATATATACCATTAAGTAGACGACCTACCACATACTGGTTTTATAAAATTTATAACAAAAATCTATCTAATTATTTATATTTACAACAGATTACCCAAATTTTTATCGAATATTAACTATATTGCAACCAACACGAATAACAAATACTCCAGAGCAAAAAAACAGCACGTAGTAATTTATCGTGCTGTTTATAAAATGTAAACCCTTATTGGCGTTATAATTCTAAATCAATGTTATGTAATTCGTGCCAAGGCAAGCCTTGCTGTGCTAATTCGTGCAAAAATGGATCTGGGTTAAACTCTTCTACATTAAATACACCTGCTCCACCCCATTCGCCAGTTAAAAACATCATAGCACCTACTGTGGCTGGTACACCTGTGGTATAACTTACCCCTTGTGTGCCTGTTTCTTTGTATGCCTCTTCGTGGCTACAATTATTATAGATGTAATACGTTTTTTCTTCTCCATTTTTAATACCCTTAATGCGACAACCGATAGATGTCCATCCTGTATAATTTTCGCCCAAATCGCCTGGATTAGGCAATACAGCTTTTAAAAATTGAATTGGCACAATTTTCTGTCCATTGTATTCCACCTCATCGATGCGAGCCATACCAATATTCTGAATCACACGTAAGTGAGTTAAATATTCTTGTCCAAATGTCATCCAAAAACGGGCTCTTTTCAGGGTCGGAAAATTCTTTACCAGCGACTCCAACTCTTCGTGGTAGATAACGTAAGATTCTTTTGGACCAATTTCTGGATAATTCAGTGGTTTATGAATTTCGTGTGGTTCTGTTTCTACCCATTTGCCATTTTCCCAATATTTGCCTCGTTGGCTCACTTCACGGATATTGATTTCGGGGTTAAAATTGGTAGCAAATGCTTTGCCATGGTCGCCAGCATTGCAATCGACAATATCTAAATAATGCATCTCATCGAAATGATGTTTGGCTGCATAGGCAGTAAATACGCTTGTTACACCAGGGTCGAAACCACAACCTAAAATGGCAGTTAAACCCGCTTTTTTAAATTTATCTTGGTAAGCCCATTGCCACGAGTACTCAAAATGAGCCTCGTCTTTGGGTTCGTAGTTGGCTGTATCTAGGTAATTTACACCTACTTCCAAACACGCATCCATGATAGTTAAATCTTGGTATGGAAGAGCAACATTAATGACTAATTTTGGCTGAAAAGAACGCAACAAAGCGACTAATTCGGGCACATTATCGGCATCTACTTGTGCAGTTTGCATAGTTACACCATAACGCGATTGCACATCGGCAGCAATGGCATCACATTTTGATTTGGTGCGGCTAGCTAACAATACCTCTGTAAACACCTTACTATTTTGAGCTACTTTGTGTGCTACTACAGTACCTACACCGCCTGCTCCTATAATTACTACTTTTGACATATTACTTTTCTGTTATTGTTTAATCGTTTAGCATCATTGGCATCAACAACATCAATATATTTTTATTATCATCTTGTTCGGCTGGTGTAAAAATACCAGGACGTGTACGGTCAATAAGCGTAAATTCAACATCCGAAGCATTGATATTGCTCAATAATTCGATAATAAAACTGGCTTTGAACCCAATCTCCATAGCTTCTCCTTGGAATTGACAAGGGATATATTCTTCTCCTGAAATAGAGAAATCAATATCTTGACCCGATAAATAAATTTGATTGTCAGAGATAGCAAAACGGATTAAACTACTGGCTTGATTAGTACATACAGATACTCTTTTTACACCAGAAAGCAACGCCAATCTATCAACAATAATCTTGGTAGGTCCGCTTTTGGGTATAACAGCATTGTAATTCGGGTAACGAGCATCTATTTGGCGACACACCATTTTGTAATTTGATAAGGTAAAAATTGAATTTTTTGTATCAAACGATACGTTTACTGGTGCTGTTTCTTTTACTAAAATACTTTTGAGCAATGAGGCTGGTTTTTTGGGCAATACAAACATAGCATCTTTTTCGCCTTTGATGGCAGTTGTTTTAAAACGTGCCAACTTATGAGCATCCGTACCTACCAAGGTAAGATCCTCAGTGGTTACATCAAAACAAATACCATTCATTACAGGACGCAATTCGTCATCTGCCGTAGCAAACACTGTACTCGATATACCATCTAACAAAACGCTAGCTGGAGCAACAAAAGAAACGGTATTATCTGCATCCAGTTCGTGCATCTTAGGATATTCTTCGCCCGATTGTCCAATAAAACTAAATTTACCTTGTGCACTTGTAATCACTACCGAAAAACTAGCTGTATCAATGGTAATAGTAAGTGGTTGATCGGCAAATTCGCGTAAAATATCTATTAAGTTTTTTGCCAAAATGGCTACTTTCCCTTCTCCCTCTACCTCTTCTAACTCCATTGATGTAATAAGGGTTGTTTCCATATCCGAAGCGGTGATACTAAGCTCTTTGCCTTGTATAGAAAACAAAAAATAATTTAGAATTGGTAAGGTATTTTTAGTGTTAATAACGCGACTAACTGAACTTAGTCTTTCGTAAAGGTGGCTAGATGATACTGCAAATTTCATTTGTATGTAGTTTTAAATTTAGTTTATATAGTGTACGTATAGTTTGTTCTAAAAAGTAGTTGATATAAATTTATCATTGCAAAGCATTATAGTTACAACAGATTACAGGTATAAAATTCACCAATAAACTGTTTATTCTGTATATACAAAACCTTTTATTCATCACCAAAATAATCATTATCAATTCGTTTTATTTCAAAGGTATTAACTGTAGATACTGCAAGATTATGATCAATCATTAATCCTGCTAATTGTTCTCCATCAATCAAAACTATTTTAGTCTCATTGCGTGGCTGATATTCACGTGCCTCGTTTGTATAACGTGAAGTCGTAATAAAAACACCTTTTTTTGCTCCTTGTCCAGCTAAAGCTCCAACAAATTTTTGAATTTCTGGTCTACCGACCACATTTTCCCATCTTTTAGCCTGTACATATATTACATCAAGCCCTAGTTTATCCTCTTTAATAATTCCATCTATCCCCTCATCTCCTGAACGTCCAATGGAACGACCTGCATCTTTTATTGAACCACCATAGCCCATTTTTACCAACAATTCTACTACAAGATTTTCAAAAAAAACAGGGCTACTACTTTTTATTTTAAAAAGTAGTTCTTGTGCTAAACTTTTTCGAATAGCTAAATAACTATTTTCTAAAACCTCCTCTGGAGTAGCCGATATTTGAGACACATCTGAATCAGACAAGCTATCTTCATCTCTTGTTCTACCTATTCTTTCTTGATATGTCGGAATAGTTCTTAAAAATTTAAGATTAATTTCTTGGGGTTTGGTGTCAAGAAGAGCTTTCCCTAAATCGGTTAATTTAAATGAACTTCGCTTAGTATTTTCAAGCAATCCTGCCATTTTCAAGTGCGCTTTAGCCCAAGCAACTCTATTTGGAAAAGTTTTTTGAGAACCACTCGGAAGATATTCTTCTAATTCTTCAGCTGTCAAATTAAAATGCTCCGCCAACTTTTGATTTGTCTCAATAGTTGAATGCTCTTCCCCATCAGAAATTATAGTTAAGAACGGAAGCATAATTGATTGAAAGTCTGGTATCATATTTTTTTCAAAACTATTTTTTTACTTAAAATTGACGTGTTATAAAATTTAAGTTGACAAATATACATTATTTTTTAGTAAAAAATGCTTTTATCGATGAAGATTTTCGCGTATTTCCATAACGCATTTTTCTACTTCTTTGATACAACAAGATACAAACAATGAGCAAAACTAATGGCAACACTACATTGATAATCTGCCAAAAAACACGTTGTGATTCAATGGCTTGTTTGTTTAACAAACGTAATGTAAATTCCCTTGCACGCAAATTCATCCATCCTTCGTCGTCAGCTAAATAATTCACGGTATTTAAAATAAAGTCGCGATTTCCGTATTGCTTATTTACGTGCCTATCGTAGCCTAAAGGCAATGCAACTGTATCGTTAGCAGACACTTGCACTTCGTTACGAATAATATCAGCATCAGCCACTACTACCATTTTTGTTTTATTGCTCTTTGTTCTAATTTTATATACTTGGGGCACTATGACATCTTGGGGCACCATGCGGTTGGTAAATACCGACTCAAAACTACCCGACATAATAGCCGCTACAGGCACAAAACTATACTGAAAAAACTCGTCAGAGGGGGGATTATTAATCATCGACAAGCTTAACTCCATGGGAGCCGTTTGGATACCCGTAGCAGTAGAGCTTGCTAGCAATAATTCTTTTGTTACTGCGTTATTTTCGCCTACAAATTGTACGGCAGAAGCAAACTCAGCACGCACAGGCGAGAGGTTTTTGGTAATAACATGATATGGGGATGTTTGTAACAAGGGGAAATAATACCACGGAGCCAGTTCAAACTGAGGCGTTTGCCCCATAGTGGCAACATTAACACGCACTTGAGCACATTGTTTGTCAGCTAGTAAAATAGGAGCAATACGGATACCATAGGTAAAAAGCTGATCGTCCAAATTCACATCATTCACTATCCCTATCGTTGTAGCGGATGTAGTAAGAGCTTCTTGCGATGTTCGCACACCATCGAGCAACCAAAGTACGCGTCCGCCATTCATAATATATTGGTCGAGAATAAATTTCTCTGATTCGGTGTAACGTTCTGTTGCTCCAGCTACAATTACCACCTTATATTCATCTAAAATTCGCACATCAGCACCAATTTGCCCTCTATCTACATGGTAATACTGTGCCAAAGCGGCTGTGATGTCAAACACCTGCATTTCGGACAATTCGCCATGTCCCTCGATAAACGCCACACGTTCGGCGGTATGTTTATTTGCCAACCTACGAATAGCATCTGTCAACTCATATTCAAGACTTTCAATCGAAATATGCAAATTCTCATCCCCTATTTTACCAGGTATGTTTTTAAGCAAATTAACACGTACAGTATCTCCTTGATACACCATTTCTGCCCATGGAAAAACTACTTTTTGTATAAATTTCCCCTCAGCATCTTTTTCATTTACAATAGTAGGCACCATACCTTGTTGCTCCAACGCATTGTATTGCAAAAAACGAGCCTTTTCGTTGCTCGCTTTGGATGGATTCACCATCTGTATGGCTATGGGTTGGTCGGAATAACGAGAAAACTCTTGCAACATTTCAGTAGTTGCTTTTTGCAATCGCAAAAAACCCATATTCAAATCGCCTGATAAATAAATGGTTACATCCATTGTATTATCTAGGGTACGTAGTAATTTTTTAGTATTTGGCGACAAGGTATAGCGTTGCTCTGCTGTTAAGTCAATACGAAAAAAATAAAATGCAGATACTACATGTAGCAACACTAATACAACAAGCGTTATGAGAATAGGTCTTTTCATATACATTTTTTATGCTTTCTCTAAGGTAAATTTCGTTTTTTGCATTCCTTTTTCACTCCCTTGCTATTTTCTTTTAGTCACAAACCAAGTAGTAGCAAACAGAAAAACAACACTGATGGTAACAAAATACAACACATCTCTACTATCAATTACACCACGACTCATTGAATCGTAATGGTAGCTCATGCCCATTTGCGATACCATATCTTGCACATATGCCGAAGTAAAAAATAGAGATAGTAATTCAAAACCATAATACAATAAAAATGACAACAAAGCTGCCACAAGAAAAGATACAATCTGGTTATCACTAACAGACGAAGCCCATAACCCAATAGCCGTATAACCAGTTCCTAAAAAAATAAGTCCAATAAAAGAACCCAAAAATCCACCCATATCGATATTGCCTTGTGGCAAACCCAACTGATATACACTATACACATATACCAAGGTAGGTAGCAAAGACAACACAACCAATACTACCCCTGCAAAATATTTGGCTAATACAATCTGCAAAGTACTGAGCGGTCGTGTAAGTAACAATTCGATAGTACCCGATTTTTTTTCTTCTGCAAAAAAACGCATTGTAAGTGCTGGTATCAAAAATAAATACAACCATGGAGCCAACAAAAACAATCCATCAACATTGGCATAACCACTTTCAAGCACATTGTTTTCGCCAGGTAGTAACCATAGGAATGTGCCCATAAGCAATAAAAAAATACCTATCACAATAAAGCCGATAGCGGATGAAAAAAATGAACGGATTTCTTTAATAAACAATACGTACATAGCTTGTTTTTAGTATAAAATATGTAAATTTGCGTAATCGAATTTCGCTTATTGCGAACAAGCACAAAGATACGCATTTTGTATGGGAACTCAAAACACGAACAATGATAAAAAAAGCACCATGTATACTCCTACTAGTATATACATTCTGTAGTTGTATAATGGCGGAAAATTTTACTCCGTATAAAATTAAATTACAAGGTATAGGTGGCTACATTCATCCACACGATGAAAATGTGGAGGTACTTGTGCATGGACCAGCTTTAGGTGGCGAAATTGCCCTCGAACTAGGTACTGATGGCTCCGAAAGTTGGCATATTCACCACAATTTTCCTGATATTGGCATTGCAGCTCAATACCTTACGCTGAGTAATCCAGAAATCTTAGGCGAAATGATAAGCCTATATCCGTATATCAACTTCCCAATGGTAGTTACCGATTGGTTTTCGTTTTACCTCAAATTAGGGGGCGGTGTAGCCCTAGCTACCAAACCCACAGATATAGAAGGTGCCATTGAAGCTAATCGTCCTATTCGTGGAGCAAATGGCTTAAATAAAGACTTTAATTTTGTAATTGGTAGCACCGCCAATGTAATTTTAGCAGGCGGAGCCACTATGGAAGTGCGTTTATCACGCAACCTACGTTTTACCTCAGACCTTATCTTCAATCATTACTCTAACGGAAATACCGTGCAACCGAATATGGGCTTAAATCTTGCCAATGTATATGCTGGTTTTAAGTACATACCAAGCTATGATGGTTATGTGGCACGCGGATTAGCTCGTGTACCTAGTACGCACGACAGATTTTCGGGCGAAGTTATTTTTTCGGGAGGTAGCCGTCAACGCTATTACAAAGACACCAAAAGTTTTCCTATCGCCTCTCTCAATTTAGGTGGTTACTACCACACCTGCCACCAACACCGTATAGGTATAGGGTTAGATGGTTTTTATAATGGCATATTTACCAACGATCCTGCTTTGTCTAATTCATTTAGACGCACTAACATAACTACAGACGAATTAAAAAATAAACTCCGATTGGGAATTAACCTTGCCAATGATGTAATAGTAGGTCGTTTTACTGCTGGGCTACAATTTGGGGTGTACCTATACGACCCTATTAAAGATTTAGAACCCTATATTGATCCAGAAGATACTGATCAAACCCGCAAAGAAAAAGGATTGATTTATGCCTATGACATAGAAAAAGAAGACGGTTGGCTATACACACGCCTTAGTGCTAAGTACCGCATTATCGACCATATTATTGCGAACATAAGTATCAAAACGCACTTACACAAGGCTGAATTTATTGAGTTTGGGCTAGGGTATGCTTTTTAATTGACATAAAGAAAATAAACACACATGAGAAATACCTTATTAATAGTTGCATTTGCCATAGTTGCTCTAATTTTCTCAATTTGGGGATACAATGCCTTGAGAGCCAATTCTGTATCAGGAAAAATTGACGTGTATACCGCTGTTCCTATGCAACCAATTGCTATGTTGCACATTAATAATATAGCCGAATTACAAAGCTCGTTGCTCTACAACAATACTTACTGGCTTGATGTAAGTAAATTGGAAGCCATAGCTCCTATGCATGCTATTTTTATGAAAACAGACTCATTAAAAGATGTTTCTTCGGATATAAAAGAGTTTTTAAGTCGTCGCGAAACACTGATTAGTATTTTTGCTGATAGCTTATCTACGCACTCTTTAGTAAGTATGAGTATTTCTAAAAATGATTGGAAAATGATGAAAAAAGGATTCCTTAAAAATCTTTTTCCTCACTATAAATCAGAAGAAATAACCATACAACACAAAGATGTCCTTCTCTTTTCATATCAATCAGATAGCCTATATATGGCATTTGAAAATAGCATTTTTATATGTACAGCTTCACGCGAATTACTTGCCAAATCTCTGATTCAAAGCGACAAAAAAACATCCATTTTTGCAAATGATAAAGCTTTTCAGACTGTAAAAGAAATTTCGAGTAGAACCATTCCAGCTAATTTGTTTGTCAATGTAAAACAATTACCCTTCGTAACAAAGAAATGGTTTCACCCCGATGCTCAACGTATTTTTCAGTTTACGGATATGTATGCTGACTGGTGTGGATTCGATATTAGTTTTATGGAGGAACGTATCGTAATTGCTGGTTTCTCGAGCACTAGCCAAAACAACAAACAGATACAATTATTTAACCAACAAGAAGCTGGAGTTAATACCTTGGTACAAAGCATGCCTCAACACACCTATTTTTTTAATCATTCACATATCACCCAATTAGGGGTATACAAAAAAAACGTACAAAAATTACTCTCGTTTCCTCAACAGCAAGCAGCAAAGCAACAACATGATCAACTCACCACAAGTACGGGTGAAAATCCGAGTTTGTTTTTTGATCGTCATTTTGACAAAGAAATTGCTTTCGGCTATGCCCCCTATACAAGCAAATTTGACCAAAACGCATTTGTGCTGATTAAAATAAAAGATGAACCCGAAGCACTTGCCCGATTACAACGAATGGCGAATGAAAGTTCTCCCGTTGCCACCTCTACAAAAAATGGAAATATTTCAATTATACAATGGCAAAGCAATGGATTTGCTGGAAGTGTGTTTGGCTCTCAGTATACTTTTCCCGAAGAATACATCGCCATTTACAAAGGAATTTTATACATTGCTCCATCGCGTAATATGCTTGTGTACTTATTACAACAAAAAGAACGTAACAGAACCTTGCATCGTTCGTCTACCTATGCTAGCAATACACAATCAATATACCAGTTTGCCAACAATACCCTTTACATCGACATTCCTTCTATACTAAGACGTATGCAATCGGTATTTACGCCCGAAAAAATTGTGTGGATAAACAGTACACGTGCATTGTGGAATAATTTTGAAACACTCATCCTGCAAGCAGAAAATAAACGAAATGATTTGCAATTTCAACAACTAGTGGTCAACTACACGAAAAAAACAGAAATAGACATATTGGAAGAAAAACAAGCGGATATGTTAGTAGAGAATGAGCAACCAAATATAGAAGACACTAGTACTATACATACCACCCAATCAGAAAAGACTGAAACAACAACCCCCGAATCGGCAAGCCCTACCCCTGCTAAAAAAACAAGGATAACAGCTCTCAAAACATGGGAGTTAGCTCTTACTAAACCAATAGTTACTAGCCCTCAACTGGTCATAAACCAAACAACTGGACTACACGAAATAATGGTGCAAGACACTGATAACTTTTTATATTTAATTACCAGCGAAGGAAAACTCGTATGGCGTATTCGCATTGCTGGACGCATTATTAGCGATATCCATAAAGTGGATATGTACAGAAACAAAAGGTTGCAAATGGTGTTTAATACCGCCGAAAAACTATACATCATCGACCGTAGTGGTAAGAATGTAAACAATTTCCCTATAATTTTTGCGACAAAAGCTACTGCTGGAGTGGCTGTATTCGACTATAACAACAATGGCGATTATCGCTTTTTTATTCCACTTGCCAACAAAAAAATTGCCCTGTACAAAAAAGATGGCTCACAACCAAGCGACTGGAAATTTAAGCAAAGCACCGCACTCGTAAACAAACCTATACAATATTTTAGAAGTAATGGCATGGATTATTTAGTGGCAAGTACGAATAAAAAAAGCTATTTCTTACACCGCAGAGGCAATGAACGATTAATTCCGGAGAAACCTGTAATAAGCTCCTCAAACAATAATTTCTCACTCATATATACTGGAGGAATAGAAAAATTTGTTACTATAGATAAAAATGGAAATATAGTACTTATTAATCCAAATAAGAAAGTGGATAAGGTGCAACTACGCACTTGGAGTAGCCAACATGCCTTTACAACATTTACACACCAAAAAACAAACTATTATGTATTTGTAGATAATAAACGTATCGAAATATACGACGAAGAGTTTAACAGTGTAATGCTGTACGAAGACATAGAGACAAAAAAACCAAGCATTATGCTGTGGGAAAATTTACTTGCTACCTACAACGAAAAATCAAAAGAAATCGTATTAGTAGATTTAATAGCTCGACAAGTAGTAGCGAACGATATAAAAACGGACAAAAATCTATTCTACATCGGACAATTAAAACCATACAAAAAAACCTGTGTAGTGGTAAGCGAAAAAAATAAGGTAATACATTATGTATTGAACTAACAAGGCTTTTTTAGTTATTCTTCTTGTATATTCGATGTATAACAGAATAAATTTGTGGATCAAATATGACCTTCGCTATCCAATTATGAATCACCGGTTCACCGTAGCTCTTAACCTCGCACTACACGCTAAGCGTATGGCGTTTCTTTTCTGATGCTTTTGTTGTTCAGGCAAGGCACAGCCTTTATTTTGGTTCGAATATGGATAGCTGTAGCTTTCCTTTTAATACCAACTGTACATATAAAATGACCCAAAATTATTTTATATGTTTACTGTTGTTAATGCCGATTGAGTATTTCGAAATGCATATGGAACATCCCGCATAGCGGGACAAACAAATAGGACAATGAGACTTTGTCGAAATTGGGCTATATTGTTTGTGCAATCGGTATAACTTCGACATAGCGAGACGCTATGCCGAACACCCAGATTGTCAAACTTCACACTACGGGGGGGAAGAGCCTTGCTTCTAGCACGTCGTAGGCTATGCCTACGACGTGCTAGAAGGTAATACGTTTTTTCTCAGTGGTATTTGGGGCTTGCTCTTTAGTCCCTTCTGATTTATTTGGATTATGCGTTAATTTTGAACGATCAATTGTTTTATTCAAATTCATATCTTTACGTTTTTGTGCATATTCTTTTTCCTTTTCATCTTGAAACTTATCTGATTGCTTTAAAAAAACTATAAGTATAATACAGAGAATTGAAATCATAAATATGTCAGACGGCAAAAATTCCAAAATTTCTGACCACGTAAAAGGATCATGCTCTTTTCCCGTCTTTAGTCTATATCCGAATACCATTTGAATTCCTTCCACCAAAACAAGTAAGAAAACAAAAAATAAAAGTCCGACTTTAATGTAATTTTGTCGGTTTATTAAATGATTCATCTTTCATTTGTTTTTAATCATCCGTAATTCACTTTATCAAAACTTCTAATTATTGAAAGTTTTGATAAAGATACTACTTTTTACACGAATAACAAGAAACCGTTGATAAATTATTTTACAAATTACTGGTATAATTCTATGTATATTTACTTTGCTTTGTAAAGCCTGCCATTTGTTTGCACTCGCTACCACACGATTGCTCTCCACGTTTGCCATAGGATATAACCTCGCACTGCACGCTAAGTGCATGGCGTTTCTTTTCTGATGCTTTTGTTGTTCTTGCAAGGCACAGCCTTGCTTTTGGTTCGAATATGGAAAGCTGGAGCTTTCCTTTTAACTTCGACATAGCGAGACGCTATGCCGAATACACAGATTGTCAAACTTCACGCTACGGCGAACAAAGGACGCTATGCCGAACACGCAGATTATCAAACTTCACACTACGGCGAACAGGGGGAGCTTTTTAATTTATCTACTCTTGTTTTAAATTTTGGTTTCTTTTTAAGAAGAAACCATATGTACTAACAAGACTTTCTTTTAATCTATTTTTAGTCGGATTACACTTAATAAAAACAACTTCAACCGTATCTCCAACGTTTTTGGATAAATGAAGAGTTAAATTAGAGTATTCAATCCCATTATAGTTGAATTTATAATAATAATCTTCAACTCCTTTACTTCCAGATTGCCTTATATCAGTTATAACTCCTTTAGTAAAGACGCCATTTTGGGCTACATATACAGATTCAATAGAACCTTTTGCTATATATCCAACAGCAAAAAGCACAAATCCAATCAACACCAAATGAAAAACATGAATGCTTCTCCCAAGAATATTTATATACAATATACTGGAAGTATTACGCTTTACTTTATTAACGCTTTTTTTCATCGGTTAATTTTTTTATGGTGTCTAACGCACTTGAAGCCGCAAAGTTCTGTAACGTTTTCCCCACGCTGGCGGGGGTCTGCGACCCGTGCCATTCAACCATTAATCAATAACCAAACGTCTATCATCCCCTCGTTCGGAGTAGGCTGTGCCTACGTCGTGCTAATCGGAAAGTTCCTGCTTTCCATATATAAGTGCAAAAATAGCATTTTAATTTTAGTATGCAAAACCATAGCTATACTTTTAACCCTATACAGCAAATTGAAAATAAACAAAGTTGAAGATGCTATACTAAAACAGAGTTACTTTATTATTGGCTCTATGTATAGCTCTGTCGGGTCACAGACCCGCGCCAGCGGGAGCAGTGAGGAGGTAATCGTGCAACCTGCATAGAAATTATCTATAAATAACTATTATAGATGTTATTATTGCAATTAAAATATCCAGTATAATAAGAAAATACACATTTTTGTTCTTTAAGTGTATAAAGGATAATGTAATTCCTATTATAAAACCCGCAAAAATCATTTTTATGTAGGGATAAAACATTAAAGAAAATAGTATAGATGAAATTATTACGTAAATATATGTATGTGTTTTGGAAAAATAATGAATCTTTTTATCATTTATGTAATAAAAAAATACTATTACAAACACTGCTGGTTGAATAATATAATTCACAACAGCAAGATATATAAAGGAAGAATAATCTTGAAAATGAAGTTTAATAGTAAAACTCCCTTCCAAATTGTAAAAACATAATTCTATAAAAAAACATAATAAACAAATCAACAAAATACTAACAAGAATATTTTTAATTTTAAGATACTGATTATCAACCTTGAAATACATAATGGGAAATAACATAAGAAGAAGAGGATAAACAAATACAACGAATAATGTTCCATAAATAAGAAATACAGTATTTTCAGATAAATTATATATTAAAATATTTGCTAATACAACTAAAAGTTGATATAATATCGCAATGACTGGGCGAATGTTATTTTTTTCTATTATACTCTTCATCTTTATGAATTTTTCTCTTGTGAGTTTGATGAGAATTATGATATTTTGTGGCCATAAGAGTTTGAGTTGACTTAGTCATACTTGGACCCTCGTTTGGCGTAGGCTGTGCCTACGTCGTGCTAATCGGGCTGGAGCTTTCCTTTTAACTTCGACATAGCGAGACGCTATGCCGAATACCCAGATTATCAAAGTTCACACTACGGCGAACAAAGGTACAAGGTTTTACTCCTCAAATAAATATAGAAGTCCATTATTATCATAACAAGAAGTCTTTAATATCTTAAATCGACCGTCTTTATATAAAAAATGACACCATATTCTAATTACAGAGTCATCTTCTTCAAAAATATCTTTTTCTTTATATTCAGACAAGCTAAATGATTTTTTAATATCCTTTACAAAAAAAATATTTGAGAAATAATCTTTAGGAAAACCGCCCCCATCAGATACTACAAAAAATAGATTATCTACTTCAATATATCCCAAAATACTACTAAAAGCCTTGGAAGGCATTGGCCATTCATCATTAATGCCCGTTATATAAACACTTTCATGATTATTCATGGCTATTCTGAGATTTTCAGGGGTTCTTGATATTAAAAATTCATACAATAATGTATCTAATTTCCCATAGTTTTTTTGCTCATTAAAAGATATTTTATTTAATATTTCAACAAGGTTATCATTACCATCTTTAATTTCTAACTGATTTAAAACTAAAGTAGTATCAGTGTTTTGGGCAAAGGTATTTAATAACCCCATAAAAATAATCGATATTAAAATTCTTATATGCATTTTGGTACAGTTTTATTAATTGCCATTTGTTCGCTAACCTGAGAATCCAGAGGGAATAAACCCGTTTCTATTATAAGGATGATATCCCCCTTTATCAGGTGTTCAGGCAAGACAGAGCCTTGATTTTAATTCGAATAGGGAAAGCTGGAGCTTTCCTTTTAACTTCGACATAGCGAGACGCTATGCCGAACACCCAGATTGTCAAACTTCACACTACGCCGAACGGGGGTTTATGAAATTTATATTTCCTACTCATTTATTCTTTTACTTTCCTTTTTTTACGCAGTTACAAACTGCTTTTATTATAGGTACAAGTTACGCTATCGCTAAACTTGCACCAAAGAGGGGCCTTATCCAGATTGCTAAAAATTTCGGAATGTCCGTTGATGATGTTATTTTCTTTGACGAGAAAAACGGCGTGCCAAATGAGGTCTCGATGAATGACAAGGCAGCCCTTGAACAATTACAGCTTATTAACGAGCTGAACGAAGAAGAAAAAGGCATTCTGCTCAAACTGATTGAGACTTTCGTTTCTAAAAAGCGATTTAAAGATTATCTGCAAAAAAATATTGCTGCACTATAAACAGAAAAGCCCGTTTGACCGGGCTTTTCTGTTATTTGCTTTTTTTATCACAATCAGTTGGTGTAATGTAACACAGTAATCTCTTTAGAAGATAATTATATACAGTCTCATTTATTGGATTTGGTTTTACAAATGCTGTCAACTTAGACTCTCCATAAATTGTTCCGTCTTTATCTTTGAAATAAAAATATGTCGTATTGCCTTCTGAAAGCTCATACCCTGATTCATAAAAATCAGAATTAAGATTAATAAAGCCTTTGTGGTACAGATTCTTATCAAAGGCTTTTTCCAATATTTCATTTGGTTTTTTTATCTTAACAGAACCTTTCTTTCCACATTCCATTAAAGTATCTTCACACACATAGTACTCTTCATAATTATCTAAACTTTCAATTATTACTAAATACCATTTATCAGCAACGGAATACAATAAATAGTTATTGTTCGTAATGAAGTCGGCAAAATGTTTTTCAATAACATTTGTCGCTTTGTTTCTACTCAAGCTATCCGCACAACTAAACTGTT
>JAAYPI010000061.1 GCA_012519885.1 Bacteroidales bacterium | reverse complement strand
TCTTTCAACATAAACTTGTCAATTACGCAGCATAGAATGAGAAATATTCAATTGCCGGAATAATAACAACTAAATTATCATATTTACCACAATATAAAAGGAGTCTATGTGCATAACTTTTGTATAATTAACAGAAATTCTTCGATGACTGTATTTACAATGTTTCTACTATTTTTCATGAATTTTACTACCATATCATCAGCAAACAATCTTAACATAATATATGATTTTTCGACTACAAATATTCCAACCAGTGATGCACATATTCTAACTTTAAAATTTAAAAATTTAGTGGAACAGCAAGGTTTGTTACTAACATTTGCATCGGATTTAAAGAATAGCGTAGATTCATTACCTATTGAATGCAATAATATTGAAGTAGCAAAAAAAATAAGGGCAATCACAAATTCAAATCTCTTATTTTGGGGGAACATCGGTAAAATCGATAACACCTATATCTGCTCTGTATACAAACTTTCGTCTTTGGACTCAAATGATATATATGAAGTGTTCCAAGAAGAAATTAGTGGTCAATTATCGGATGTTCTAAAGTACGCAATTCAAAATCTGGCGATGAAGGTAACTGGTCATACAGAAAGTTTAATTAAAAAACCTGAAACAGTAGTTGCTGTGCAACCTTCCTCTCAAGTAAATGTTGAACAAAAGAGTACACAAAATGTTTCTAAAGGCTGGCTTAAAATTAATTTAAAAAATGGAAATGTAAAGGTTTTTATTGATGGAGAATCGGTAGGTAGAGGCTCTCAAGAAATTGAGCTCCCAATAGGAGTACATAAAATAGTAGCTAAAACTGAAAATGAAACACAAAGTAAGCTTATTGAAATATTTAAGAATGATATTTCTGTTATCGAATTCGATTTTGATAGTGATGATGGTGATCGTAATGCTAGATTTTTTATGTCTTTTGATGCAAGCTGGATGTTAGGAGATGCAATTGAATTCGGACTAAGTCACACGATTGGAATCGAGATTAAAAAACACCATCTTATTGCACTTAATTATTACTGGGGGCTTGCAGTTTTTAGTGAATACATCTTCGGTGGAGGGGCCCAGTACATGTACACATTTAATGTGCGTGATATCTTTTTGGCGCGTTTCGGAGGTTGTACTGGTTTTTGGTTGGAATATGGCTACAACCAGTATTACAACAGTAGCTATGGCTGGGAAGATGATTATTGGGAAACAATGTATTTCGGTGGTCCAAGAATTCGTCTTGAAGTAGGCTATAAACACGTCTATTTCACAATTGTTGATGCAACTTTATTGATAGGAGAAGCTGAACCAAAAGCAATGCTGAACTCTGGTATATCATTTAGATTTTGATATAGTTTATATTTACACTAATCCTGTCAATAGGTACTTGTAAAAAATACATTCACTTGTTGTCTCAGCTATTATGTCGCATTTTAGGGCTCAAATAAAGCAGGAAATGCACCAATAAGAACCATAAGTAAATAATAATCAGCGCAGGAAGAAAATGCAGTTGTAAAAACATCCCATAACACGCCAAAGGTTTAATAGTCAAGGCCCTACTAAACCTTTGGCGAACCCGTTATGCGCAATAAACTGCCGCGAGGAATAAGACCGCCAACGGAAAAAGAATAAGAGCGCACGGAAAGGGAAATTAGACCATATGAATGATAATGACCAATATGCTTACCAGTGGGGAAATGTCCAAAGATATTTTAGAAAAGGACATTCTGACTACATTGTCTTTAGCAATAATTTTCAATCATCAATACGCTATTCAAAAGATCACGGTGCTGGTAAATATTGGTATTCAATAGTTCCCAGTGTTATAGTAGATTATAAAAATCTTCATATTAATAGCCATATCTTTTGCTTTTCTAATATTGGTTCAGTTAATTTACCCATAGAACTCCTTGACGATTATCTTAAAACTGCAGATACGACACCAGATATCGGTCCTGTACAAAAATACCATGTAAGAATTCAACTTATAGAGTCTGCACATAAATGTTTTTTATATACAGGTGATAAATACTATAAAGATGTTTCTGAATATCTGAAGCTTTTTAGGAGTGACCTGATTCCGTGAGTAAAAAATCAAATATTAACAAAAAAAACTCATGCAAAGACCTTGTTAATATTATAAATTATGGGTGAATGTGTTTGACAATAGAATAGTAAAAAAATTCACCCGGCAGGTGT
>JAAYPI010000196.1 GCA_012519885.1 Bacteroidales bacterium | reverse complement strand
GGAAATAGAGGACTAATTAAATTTACAAGGATAATGAAAATAAAAGATCTTGAATTTCTCAAAAATAAGCTGGTTTTTAAAAATATTTAACAAAAATAGGTGTTACAATTGATTACACATTTCAATGACTGACTCTACTTAAAAAACAATTTTTTATAACCATTTGCTTAGTAATAATTTAAATGATGCCCAGAAAAAGATTCGAACTTTCACAGCCTTTCGGCCACTAGGACCTGAACCTAGCGCGTCTACCAATTCCGCCATCTGGGCGACTGTAAAACTATAACAACGCGTTTTCAGTTTTGTCAATTGCTAGCTAATATCAATTACTATAAAAGTTGACAGGGGAATCACAAGCTGTTATTTTAAACTTATAAAAGACTGGGCGAAAATAAGGGTTTGATGTAAACACTATTTAGTGTCCCTTAAGTAGCCCATTTTTTTTACCTGCTTTTTTAAATCTTTTAAATTATGAGGCATCAAGATGGAGTCTATGTTAATGATTGATGGTGGGTTTTTTAAAAAAAAATTTAAAACTACTTATAAACGTCCAGTGTCTGTTGAAGAAACAGTAGAGTTTGCTTCCAATCTCATGGAATCTCTTGGCTTTAAAAAAGCTTCTTATAGAACATATTATTATGATTGCCCACCTAACAATGAGACGACAAAACTGGCTGTATCCAAAGACCCTTACAACTTTGGTGACTCTCCTGGCTATAAAAAAATGTATCAGTTTATCCAGGACTTAAAAAGACAAGATTTCTTTGCAGTTAGGGAGGGTGTTTTAGTTTTCAAAGGCTGGAATCTAAAACCTAAAGTCACAAAAGAACCTAAATTAGGGAATATTACAGATGATAGCTTTACTCCATTTTTGCAACAAAAAGGAGTCGATACAAAAATAGGCTTAGATATTGCCTGGGCTAGCTACGAAAAAATCACTCAAAACATTGTCTTAGTTACGGGAGACTCCGATTTTGCCCCAGCAATGAAAACAGCTAGAAGAAATGGTGTTTTTGTTTACCTTTATACTCTTGGACATGGAGTTATGTCTCAAATACTTGATAACGCTGATATGTTAAACACCAGCTCTATCAGAAATTTTATAAATTAAACCGAAAACATTAATACCTGACTAAATTGAGTTTGTTTATTTACATGGTTAGATGATGTCTTACTATTTATAAATAATGACAATCTGAACTTATTGTGTCTAATAATTTTATGGTCATATTGCAGTGTAACGCGTTTTCAGTTTTGTCAATTGCTGTTGTCGGTTGAGTATTACTTTAGTACCTTATGAGTATCATTTGAATTAAAGGACGGTATTTATGAAAGTAAATTTTGGTGGAAATCCTGTAGAATTAGTTGGAACTGAAGTACGTGTAGGCGATCAAGTAAAAGATTTTAAAGCTGTTAAAAATGATTTAAGCGAGTTTAAATTAAGTGATGTTAAGGGAAGAAAATTAATTTTAGCGGTCCCCTCCCTTGACACTTCTGTCTGTGATGCTGAAGTTCGTCGGTTTAACACCGAAGCAACTAAGTTAGATGATGTTACAGTTATCGCAATTTCAATGGACTTACCTTTTGCACAAGAAAGATGGTGTGGAGCAGCTGGAGTTGATCGTGTTATTACGGTAAGTGATTACAAAGATCGTGAATTTGCCCATGCATTTGGTGCATACTTACCCAACGTTGGTTTAATTGCCAGATCAGTTTTCTTACTAGATGAAAACAACAAGGTTCAATACGTTGAGTATGTTCCTGAAGTAACAGATCACCCAAACTATGAAGCAGCACTGGCAGCAGTGAAGGCCTAATTCACTCCTTTTGCTTCGTTATATTCCCCCAAGTTTTCGCTTGGGGGTTTTTATTTTCTGAAACTTGAAAAAGGTTGTAAAGAACTCTACATTGTTAGTTATGAATATTAGAATTTTATTCTTAGGTGAAATTGTAGGAAGACCTGGTTTACAGGCAATTAAAGAGAATTTAAAAAACCTGAAAAAAAGGTGCAATATAAACTATGTAATTGCCAACGGAGAAGGAGCTACTGGAGGCTTCGGTATTGGAAAAAATCATGCCATCCAATTATTGAAAATGGGAGTTGATTTAATTACTACTGGAGAGAAAACCTTCTTTAAAAAAGAGATGGTCGATTATATTTCAACAAATTCTAAAATTATTAGACCAGCTAACTATCCAGTGGGCACTCCAGGACGCGGAATTAAGATAAGTGAAATTAATGGAATAAAAGTTGCTTTTATTACCCTTTTAGGAAATTCTAATTTCCCGCGAACTCATTTAGCCAATCCTTACATAGGCGCAACAAATATTATCGAAAAGTTAAAAAATGAGTGCCAAGCTATTTGTGTTCAATTTCATGCTACAACAACAGCTGAAAAACAAACTATGGCTTATCATCTAGATGGTAAAGTTGCAGCAGTGATAGGAACACACTCTAAAGTCCTTACAGCAGATGAACGTATTATGCCGTTAAAAACAGCAACCATTACCGATAATGGTCGTTGTGGAAGCGAT
>JAAYPI010000060.1 GCA_012519885.1 Bacteroidales bacterium | reverse complement strand
TTAAACGTTCTGCCCCGCATCAGCTTTTGTAACGGCAGACAAGGACGAAGCCCGCAATCCCCAACGTTTCATACATGTGACCGTTACAGGTAATTGCAAAAACTAACAATTATGGACAAAATTAACAGAACAACATTATTTCTGACACTGACATTTGTAATCAGTTTTTCATTGGTAGGACTATACAAATTATTCGGTGGACAATACGACAACAAAGTCAGTGCTACTATTTTGGCAGTTACTTATATGTTTATCCCTATGATTTGTGCTATTATAGTTGAAAAAGTTATTCACAAAGACAAATTAAAGGCCAATCTCTTTATTTCGTTTAAAATCAACAAGTGGTTTTTCATTGCTTGGTTAATAACGCCAATTATGAGTTTTGGGGCACTTGGCGTAAGTCTGTTGTTGCCTGATGTAACTTATAGTCCTGAAATGACAGGGATGGTGAATAGATTTGAAGATATGTTGACACCTGAACAATTGGAGCAAATGAAAAACGCATCGGAGACAATGCCAATTCATCCTATATGGTTGGCTCTTTTACAAGGACTAATTGCAGGTGTTACAATTAATGCCATTGCCGGTTTTGGGGAAGAACTGGGTTGGCGGGGATTTTTACTGAAGTCATTTAAAGAAATGAATTTTTTGAAAGTATCAATTATCATTGGGTTTATATGGGGAATCTGGCATTCACCGCTAATTTTAATGGGACATAACTATCCTCAACATCCGGAAATTGGAGTATTGATGATGACCATTTGGTGTATTTTACTTACCCCGCTTTTCCTTTACTTTACGGTTAAAGCAAAGTCAGTAATAGCTGCAGCAATCATACACGGAACCCTAAATGCCACGGCAGGAATAGCCTTAATGGTGATTGATGGTGGTAGCGACCTTACTGTTGGAATGACTGGTTTAGCAGGATTTATATCTCTGATTGTTGTTTTGGTTCTACTGTTCATCTACGACAACAAATTAAGTAAGGAAAAAATAATGACAAATAAAATAAGTAACTACCTGTAACACGCAATATACGTAAGCCGGGGGCTGCGGGTAATTTTAACTTTAGGACATTTAATCAAAATTGCAACAGCTTGATAGTTAAAGGTTCCGAAATCCCGGCCTACGCATATTGCCAACCGTTGGCAACAAGTGTAACAAGACAGACGTACAAACATTTAAATAATTATATAAAATTAAACAGCATAAAATAAAAAGATGAATTTACAAATTGAGATTGTATTATTGGTTTTATCAGTTTTGTTCTTTTTTAGCATTTTGGCAGGAAAAGCAAGTTCAAAATTTGGAGTTCCTGCATTATTGTTATTCCTAGGTGTAGGAATGATATTTGGTAGTGATGGACTTGGTATTCAATTTGAAAATATTCAAATATCAAACACCATAGGAACCATTGCGTTATGCATTATTCTTTTCTCCGGTGGATTAGATACGAAAATCGCAGAAATTCGCCCAATAATAGCGAAGGGAATTATACTGGCTACTTTAGGGGTATTTTTAACTGCAATAATAACGGGAGTGATTATATGGTGGATTTTAGGAATGACAATGGCATCAGCCGGAATTGGTCTGTTAACTTCTTTGTTATTAGCATCAACCATGGCATCAACAGATTCAGCTTCAGTTTTCTCTATTCTCCGTTCAAAAAATTTACAGCTAAAAAACAACCTTCGTCCTTTATTAGAGCTTGAAAGTGGAAGTAACGACCCTATGGCATATGTACTTGTTATAACATTAATAGATTTAATTAAGCTGAATAATGCTCCCAGTTATTGGGTTGTTGGTGGGACGCTATTTTTACAACTAGCAATTGGTGCTTTACTTGGTTTTGCTTTAGGAAAATTGGCGGTTAGAATAATCAACCGTATTAAAATTGGAAATGAATCTTTATATCCAATACTGATTTTCACTTTCTGTATTTTTATTTTTTCTGCAACCTATTTTATTAAAGGGAATGGTTTTCTTGCCGTTTACATTGGGGGTTTGGTTATCGGCAATTCAAAGTTTGTCCACAAACGTTCAGCTCTTAATTTTTTTGACGGATTAGCATGGATGTCGCAACTAATTATGTTCTTGACATTAGGATTACTTGTGAATCCACATGAATTAATACCTATAATTATTCCTGGACTAATTATAAGTTTTATAATGATTTTTGTTTCTAGACCATTAACTGTATTTCTTTGTTTGCTTCCTTTTAGAAAAATGCAATTGAAAGATAAAACATATGTTTCCTGGGTTGGTTTAAGAGGAGCTGTACCTATTATATTCGCCATTTATCCACTTGTAGAGAATGTTCCGCATGCGAGACTCATATTCAATATAGTCTTTTTCTGCACATTAGTTTCATTAGTAGTACAAGGAACATCACTACCTTTAATAGCACGTTGGCTGAATCTTGCCGAAAAGCCAAAAAAGATAAATAAGATGATAAATTTTGATGTTGATTTCTCAAATGACATAAAATCAGTTACAACAGAAATAGAAATTACACAAAAAATATTAGAAAAAGGAAATAAGCTAATGGAATTGCCATTTCCTGAAAATACATTGGTTGTTATGGTAAACCGTGAAGATAATTATTTTGTACCAACAGGACAGACGATTTTACAAGAAAAAGATAAAATTTTAATTATTACTGATAACCATGCTGCTCTAATCGATACATATAAAAATTTAGGAGTTGAAAACATATAAAAGTTTAGAACACCAGTTGCCAATCGAGTAGACTGCCCCGCTAGCAGAAACTAGCAGGGAGAGCCTCTCACACCATCCCGATCACGTGGTGTCGGGACGGTTCATGAAGAAATGGAGCAATTTTAAGATAGTACGTTAACATAGATTCGTAACCACGTTTTTGTAAACGTTCTACAGTAATGGTAGTTAGTAATATGGGGCTACAAGCTACTCCTCCCCCCTGTTAGCCGTAGCGTGTAGTTTGACAATCTGCGTGTTCGGCATAGCGTCTCGCTATGTCGAAGTTAAAAGGAAAGCTCCAGCTTTCCTTATTCGAACTAAAAAAACATAAGAAATCCCTTACCCCTCGTTTTCAACGAGGAGTTTATGGTTTGTCGTTTGTAACAACAGATAGTGTCTTGTCCTGAAATAGGGTTATCCAAAAAAGTGTAAAATGGAAACAAAAACACCTATGTTTATTTGTAAAAAATCATCATCTTTCTATTTTTCACACAATTTGGTCATATAGTTAGCTAAAAGCGTTTCTGAGATATTTTAAAGCACATAAGAACTTTTATCTGTATAAAAATGTATATCTTTGCCAAAGTACCTCATAATTTTTCCTCTATTTTTTGGGGATAAAACAGTGTTGTAAAGAACTGGAAATGGATTAATTAGAACATATGGCAAAAATCCAAACAGTAGGAAACGATACACAAGATACAGGTCAGTATTCTTTTTATGTTCGCTTTCAACTATAGTAGAAAGAATTGATTCTATGAATGTAGATAGCATTAGCAATCATATCGAAAAAAAGTAATCATCTAAGATAGAAATAAGTAACAATGCATATGATGGAGTAATAGTTAACAATGCAACACTTCCACCAAACAAAGATGAATTTAAAAAAGAAATAGTACGACTAATTCAATCTTTAACAAATAAAAAACTTCTGTGGATTAGTATCCCAATTGAGAAATCGGATTTTATCCCAATACTTACAGATTTAGATTTTGAATTTCATCATTGCGATGAGAAAAATTTGATACTTATCAAAAAATTACATCCTGACTCTGTTGTCCCTACATCTAAAAACTACATCGTAGGTGTTGGGGCTATTGTGTTGAATAAAGGGAATTTATTGGTGATTAAAGATAAATTATCGGTTGGATATAAACTTCCAGGTGGCTATATTGACAAAAATGAATCAATAAAAAAGGCTCTAAAAAGAGAAGTTTACGAAGAAACAGGAATTACTATTGAATTTGAATCAATTGTTAATATAGGACATTTTATACACGGACAATTTGGAGAATCTAATCTTTATATTGTGTGTACTGCAAAGGCTTTATCCCAAAAAATTAAGATACACGATTCGGCTGAAATAGCCGAAGCAAAATGGATTGACCCTGTAGAATTTTTACATTCCGACAACGTTACTATGTATAACAAAAGCGTTGTTGAAGCTATCATCAATAACAAAGGAGTCAAGCTTTTAGAACAAAAAATTACATTAAGAGTACCTAATGGAGAAGTGTTTTTTTAAAAAGAATCTGATTGACAACGCAAGCATCGGGTTAATTGCCATGAATCTGTACGTTTTGCAAAACATCGATAAAACAAAAAAAATCCCTTAACGAAACCTTGTGGTAAGTACTCCCAACAATTACACTATATAAAATTTACTTATATCGTTATGCTGTAACGCGTATACATGTTAACTTTCCCGTACTCCACTGTTTTGTACCAATCTATTGTAAAAAACGGGGTAGTTTTTATTGCACACTGTTTACTAAATCAATGCATACGCAAACTTGTCTACCCTGCTCTTACTCCCTCTTATTGGGCATACGCAATACAACCATCGTTTCTACCAAGGCTGCTACGAGCAATATGAATACCCAAATATCACTTTGAATAAACATAAAATACGCAACCGCTATATATAGTAAGGTTGCTAAATTTTGCATTACATATAATCGTTTTACTCTAAAATCGGATCCAGCATAGAGCGTTCGCAAACGAAAAACGATAATACCTACAACTCCTACCGAAAAAACAAATGGAGCTACTTGTGGAAAAAACATATACAAAATAGTAGCTACAAGTACTGCTAAAAAAGAAATAATATACAACAACTTCATACTACAAATTTTAATCTACCACCACAAAAACATCTTCACTATCTTTCTTCATTATAAATTGCTCACGGGCAAATCGTTCCAAATTTTCTTTATCTGACTGCAATAAATCTAGTTTTTCTTTATTTTTCTTTGTTTCTTCTTGGTAATAGCGTATTTCTGCCTCTAGTTTTTTGATTTTTTGTGCGTTCGCATACCTTGTTTTGATATTATAATCTTCGTTGGTAAACATCACAAAAACAAAAACAGCAGATGCTATAACGTATTTGTTAAGAATATATGTGATAAAAAAATCTACTATTTTTTTCATACTAGATTGTTAAAAGGTAACTATATTAAATAAAATTGAGATACATATATGCTTCTTTATCTGTTCCCACTAATGGGCTACTTTCATTTATCCCTGCAAACAAAGGATTCCTCTAAAAGAACCCAATCACAACAAGACAACAGATAAACCAATTATAGCAGACTGAAGTTCAATATCAACCTACAAATGTAGTTTTTTTTCTTTAAAAAGCTAAATTTTACGTTCTATTTATGAACATTTTTTTATCTTTGTGCAAAGGAAAAAAAAGCAAATGGATAATTACATTGTTTCGGCACGAAAATACCGCCCCATAACATTCGATTCGGTTATTGGTCAGCATGCATTGGTTACTACACTCAAAAATGCTATTAAAAACAAGCAATTGGCTCATGCTTATTTGTTTTGTGGACCTAGAGGTGTAGGAAAAACAACAACAGCTCGAATTTTTGCCAAAACGATTAACTGCTTGCAACCCCTACCCAACCACGAGGCTTGCAACCAATGCGAATCGTGTATGGCATTTAACGAACAACGCTCGTTTAATATCCACGAATCGGATGCTGCCTCTAATAACTCTGTAGATGATATTCGGTCATTAATAGACCAAGTACGTATACCACCACAAATTGGCAAATACAGTGTATATATCATCGACGAGGTGCACATGCTTTCGCAAAGTGCGTTCAACGCTTTTCTGAAAACCTTAGAAGAACCTCCTGCTCATGCCATATTTATCTTGGCTACGACAGAAAAACACAAAATTTTACCAACGATTTTATCTCGTTGTCAGATTTATGATTTTAATCGCATTAGCGTACAAGATACCGTAACTCATTTGCAACACATAGCCTCTTTAGAAGGGATTACTGCCGAAGCAGAAGCTTTACACGTTATTGCACACAAATCGGACGGTGGTATGCGTGATGCACTTTCTACTTTTGATCAAGTTGTCAGTTTTTGTGGAAACACAATTACATACAAACACGTGATTGAAAACCTGAATATATTGGATTACGACTACTATTTTAAATTGGTAGATGCTTTTTTATCAGGAAATGTACCGGCAAGTTTGCTCTTATTTAATGAAATTTTGAACAAAGGTTTTGATGCACACAATTTTATTGTAGGATTATCGGAACATTTGCGTGATGTACTTGTATGCAAAGATGAGCGTACAGCCATATTGTTAGAAGTAGGTGCTAGCATTAGGGAATCGTATATACAACAAGCAAAAGCATGCACAGATGCTTTTTTATACGAAGCTTTATCGTTGAGCAATACCTGTGATTTAGAGTACAAACAAAGCAAAAATAAACGTTTATTAATAGAATTATGTCTTATTAAATTGTGTCAGATACTCACACCCAAAGTAGCACAACACCAGGGTAGCACACCATTACAAGTTATTCAAACAAACACAACGCAACCGCAAGCGA
>JAAYPI010000059.1 GCA_012519885.1 Bacteroidales bacterium | reverse complement strand
GGGGGGGGGGGGGGAGTATCGTTAAGTATAATATTACAAAAATATATTATATTTTTGTCGCCGAATATTGTATGACTTAGGTTGTTTTGTATTTGTAATTAATGATTTTTTTAAAAACCAATTTTTTTAGATGAAAATAATACAATCCTTTTGGGGAGGAAGAAATAAAAGTATCAAAAACAACTACGGCTGGGCTGATTATAAATCACATTGGCTGTCGTGGATGTTTAGTTGCTACCAGTTACGCAAATTTTATAATCAAGTTGAATTATATACTGATGAATTTGGCTATGATGTTTTGATACGACAGCTAAATTTACCCTATACCAAAGTACATGTTATTTTAGATGATTTAAATGAACTACCTGGAGAACTTTGGGCAATGGCAAAGATTAAGGTTTACTCATTGCAAAATGAACCTTTTTTGCACGTTGATGGCGATGTTTTTATTTTTGAGCCATTCTCCGAAGAATTGTTAAAGGCTGAACTTATTGCACAAAATCCCGAAAAAACTACCAAGTATTATAGTGAAATGTGGAATAATATTCATAATAATTTGCTTTATATGCCAGAAGAAATTCTTGATTATCATAAAGGGAAACATCAATCTGCCTATAATATGGGTATTTTCGGAGGGAATGATATCAATTTTTTTAAAAGATATACCCAAATAGCAAGTGATTTTGTATATACCAACAAAAACGTTTGGGATAAGATTAACTTATTTAACTTCAATGTTTTTTTTGAACAAGTCCTTTTTTGCGAATGTGCTTACAAAGAAAACAAACAAGTGGAAGTATTGATACACGACGAAATTGGCGACAATGATTACATTGGGTTTGGAGATTTTGATAGTGTCCCCGAAACAAGAACCTACTTGCACCTACTTGGAGTATTTAAAACAGATAGCATCACCTGTTCTAAAATGTTTCAATATTGCTGGTATAATCACCCAGAGTGGATTAATAAACTCTTAGATATTACGTCCCCTAATCATCAAGAATATACTAAATTTCGGTATTCCAAGACTGAAAATGAGGACTTAGTAAAATGGTATTCCCAGCATATAGATACTGAAACAGAAATTACGAATAAACGATTATTAGCACGAGATTTATTTACTTACGAACAAGTAAGAAAAATTGACCAATATCACCAGCATAATATTGATTATGAAATAATTCTATTACCTGAGATTGTAATTAATCAAGATACCGAAAAATTTAAACTTTATACAAAAGAGTTGGGGGATGATAATTTTGTATGTGAAATGGATCAAATGGATGAGGTGATATTTTATGAACTCAACAGCCCAAAAAGAAAGTCTGAATTGTATAATGCCATTATTTGTCGTTTTGAGGAAGAACCCTCAGATGAAGAAAAAGCCGAGTTTCAGACCATATTGTATAAATTATTAAGGCATTATATTGGGATGAAAGTTCTAGCAGTTAAGCATGATGAATATACTCATTGAAAACAATATTGATTACGAAGAAATAACATTTTATACATGAAAAAAGGAATAGTCCTATTTTTATTATTTGTTGGTATAGCCAACATTTCGGCACAGATTGATAGTTTAGACATTAAATTAGATAGCTTAGAAAGGGTGCTTAACCTCAAAGAAGTTACAGTAACAGCAAAGGCTCCAGTATTTGTTCGTAAAACTGATAGGTTGGTGTTTAATGTTGAAAACTCGGTAGCTAGTACTATGGATGATGCTATTGAAGCATTACGCATAACGCCAGGATTAAGAGTTAAAAATGACCAAATAAGTATGATTGCTAAAAGTGGCATGATATTAACAGTGGACGACCGTGTAATACCTCTTGGTGGCGAAAACTTAGTTAGCTACCTGAAAAGTATACCCGCATCTACCATTAGAAGTATCGAAGTAATTACCACTCCGCCAGCCAAATACGATGCCGCTGGCAACAGCGGTATCGTAAATATTGTACTTAAAAAAGCCCGCAACAATTCGTGGAATATGAATGTTCGAGGTAGCTATACACAAGCTACTTATGCTTCGGGAAATGGAGGAATAGATTTTAATTATAAAAAAGATAAATTGTCAATTTTTTCCAATTTGAGTGGACAAAAAACAAAAAATATAAACAATGTAATTCATACAATTAATTACCCTTTCGAGAAATGGGTAAGCATCACTGATTTCGTAAACAATAGTAATAATATAAATTTTAATTCAGGATTAAATTACGATGTAACCAATAAATGGAAGATGGGAATGTTTTATAATGGCAACTTATTTTCCAATAATTTATCTTCAAGCAATACTGGTTCTTCTATTTTTGGAAACAACGAACAGTTGTTGTTACTTAAAAAGTCTGATGGTTTAAGTGAAAATAAACCAAAGCTACATTCAGCTAATATACATAGTATAACATATTTAGACACACTAAACCGAAAACTTTCGATTGATTTTGATTATTTTACATACACAAACAAGGACTCTGCATGGTTCTCTGGTTCAGATTTTTACAGTAATGGTGATATGATTTTGAATACAGATTATGCAAAAAAGAATACCAATAATAAGAACATTAACAATTATTCGCTTAAATTTGATGTTGAACTGCCTTACGAATATGCTTATATTAACGTAGGAGGAAAGGTTTCGTTTTCGCAAACCAACAACACTTTTCGTAGTTATAATAGTATTAATGGCACATATACTGAAGATATAAATCAGTCGAATCAGTTTCGGTACAATGAAAACACGCAAGCTTTGTATGCTTCGGCACAAACAGGGATGGGCAACATTGGTGTTCAGTTTGGCTTACGATTAGAAAATACCTTATATCGTGCCAATTCAATTACATTGAACCAAAACAATCCCTACTACTCGGTTTTACAATTATTTCCCACATTATATTTAGTGTATGGATTTAAAGAAAATAGTTCCTTATCATTAAGTTATGGTCGTCGTACATCTCGACCTTATTTCAGTGATTTAAATCCATTTCGATTTTATCTCAATTCGCTAAGTTATGTTGAGGGTAATCCTGATTTAAAACCATCATATTCAAATAATTTAGAATTGGTACTAAATACCCAAATGTTTGAACATAAAATATGGTATAGCTATATAAACAACGATTTTCAGCAGTTTCCATTTGTTGATGCGTCTACTAATGTAACCCGATATTACACTATGAATTTTGTTAATTATTATAGTATAGGTTTTTCCGAATCGTTGAACTACAATAAACTGTCGTGGTGGCATTCGTACAACAATGCTGTGTTTTATTATATCAACAAAAAATCGAAAATTGCTGAAACCTTACCATTGATGGATAAATTTAGTGGCAACCTTACAACCAATAACGATTTCTTTTTAAATAAGAATAAAACCATCGTATTAAATATTGGTTTTTATTACGAATTACCCTTTATCGATGGATATGCCAATGTTGATGCTTTATATAGCATTAATTCGAGCATACGTTGTATGTTTTTAAATAAAAAATTAACGGTTTCGTTATCGGCAAACGATATACTAAAAAGCCAAAAATCAAATGCAAATATGCTATCAAATAACATACAATATAATTTTGCAAATTACCATGATTCGCAGCAACTACGCATAACCATTAATTATAAATTTGGCAATAACAACATAAACTCCGAACAACGCAACGCCAGTAACCAAGAAGAAAAAAGCCGTATAGGTAAATAAAATAACTTTGCATTTTCAATACTTTATTTTGATACATAAGAAGGCCAATTATGAATCAAATAAATATTTTAAATAACTCTTTGATTGCAATCCAAAGAAATAGACCGAATAAGATTGTATGTCTATCAAAAAATAACTATCAATCGCTAAGTTAACAACAATATATTTTTAATAAAAATGGGAAATATGAATAAATTAGCCAGATTGTCATCAGAAAATGGCATATTAAAAGGTGGATTTACTACACTAACTATTACTCAAATGACAAAGCTCAAAGGAGGTAGTGGAGATAGTGGTGTAAATTATTGTACAAATAATTGTACGTGTAAAAACAACAGAATTATATGTGCAACTATTTAAGATGATAGTTATTATTTTTGGAGACACTATTAAATGTGTCTCCAAATTATTATTAAAATTAATTATAGAATATTATCAAATTTATGAAACCAAGTCAATTTAACATATTTTTTTCGTATAATGATTTCATAGTTGGTTACAATTCATTAGAAAATGATTTTATTTTTATTAATTCAGAATTATATGATTTGTTGGTTAATACACAGTATGATAATATTTTTAAATTATCTGAAGTTCATCCCGATTTTTGGGATTTGCTTTGTAAAAAAAACTTCTATGTACCAGCAGATAAAGATGAGATACAATGTGTGAAAGAATTAGTGAAATCGGTAGATGATAACCCAGAACATTATCATCTTATTATTAACCCTACAATGAATTGCAATTTAAAGTGTTGGTATTGTTACGAAACTCATATTGTCAATTCAAAAATGAATGATGTAAATATCGAAAAAATTAAAAAACACATATTAAGCAAACTCAGCGAAAGTGTAGTGAAATATTTTACTATAAGCTGGTTTGGTGGCGAACCTTTGTTGTGTTACAAAC
The DNA here is from genome assembly GCA_012519885.1 of Bacteroidales bacterium. Classification (GTDB taxonomy): domain Bacteria; phylum Bacteroidota; class Bacteroidia; order Bacteroidales; family Paludibacteraceae; genus JAAYPI01. The sequence goes on along the minus strand of JAAYPI010000059.1, from coordinate 36,110 downwards.
AAGTAGTATTACCAATTTTAGAGTTTGTAAATGAACATATTAAAGATACAAAAATTGTTTTCAGCTCAAATTTCACATCAAATGGAATATTGATAAACAACAAAATGCTCGAATACCTAAAACTTTTGAAAGTAAACCATTTTCAAATTACTTTAGATGGACATAGAGACAGGCATAATAAAGTTCGTTTTTTGAAAGAGAATAATGGTTCTTATGATAAAATATTTTCAAATATTAAGAAATGTATAAACAATCGGATAGCTGTAACTTGTCGTATCAATTTATCGAAAGAAACTATTAACGAAGATTTAACCAATATTATCAACGATTTTTCTGATTTAAATGAAAACGAAAAGGAGTTAATTGATTTTTCGTTTAATCAGGTTTGGCAAGAAAAAACCGATTTGAACAACGATATTTTAGATATAATAAGTGTTTTTAAAGCAAACAATCTCAAAACAAGTTACAATAAATACCATGACTCTGTCAGAGAATCGTGTTATGGGGACAAAAAAAACCAAGCCACTATTAACTTCAATGGTGATGTATATAAATGCACGGCAAGAGATTTTAAACCAGAGAATCGTGAAGGTGTTTTAATGGACGATGGGACGATAGAGTGGAACGATAAATACTACCAACGCATGGAGTCAAAATTCAATAATCCACCCTGCCTTGCTTGTAATATCCTACCTATTTGTAATGGTTCATGTACTCAGCATGCATTAGATAATATAGGTAAAGATTATTGCGTACACGATTTTGACGAGAATAAAAAAATAGATATTATACGCGAAAAATTATTATACGCCATTAACTAAAAACAAATTAAAAACCTACATTTAATGAAAAACTTATTATTAATCAGTATTTTATTTATCAATGCAATCATTATGCAATCACAAGTAGTAACAGAAACACGTATCGAAACTTCTGATGATATTTTGGTTATACAAATAGATGGATTACCAAATATTTGTATAAGAAATGGCAACATATACAAAGTAGAAGTGGAAGCTGAAAAAAAGAATCAATCACATATAAAAACATCTGTAAAAGATAAAAAAATATCAATTATAAGTAGAAAATTCTTTGAATCAAGTCATTATATCGTATATATCACTATTCCAAATAAATCGATACACATAAAAGCAAACGATGTAGCAAATATTTATATTGATAAAAATACAACATTGCAGATAGATACAATTTCCTTGAGTGCAAATGCTGTGGCAAATATTTATTTAGACAAAATAATTACAAATACGTTGAATTGTAAATTAAACTCAGTAGCAAATATCACAATAAAAGGGTCGGCTAACAAGTGTAATTTAAATTTCAAATCGGTAGCAAATACAAAATTGAATGAATTTAAAATTAAAGATACCAATTTATTACTCAAAGATGTAGCAAATTTTGAACTAAACACAACCGAAAATAACGATGATTTTGATATTAAGAAATAATTTTTAAAAATAGATTGATGAAATTTGTTCCTCAGCACGATATGATGGATTGTGGTCCAGCTTGTCTTTCGATGATAGCTAACCATTATGGTAAAGATTATAGTGTACAATACTTACGTGAAACTACTTATATTACACGAGAAGGGGTATCTCTTTTGGGTATTACACAAGCAGCTACCGACATAGGTTTTTCTACATTACCAACAAAACTAACATTAGCAAAACTAAAAGAGTTATCACTTGCAAAACAAGTGCCTTTTCCATGTGTTTTGCATTGGAATCAAACGCATTTCGTTTTATTGTGTAAAGTTTCAAAAAACCCTTTTACAGGGAAGTTTCAATTTAAACTTGCCGATCCTGGACATGGTTTTATTACTTTATCCGAAGATAAATTTATAAAAGGCTGGCTATCAGAAGATGATGAAGGAGTAGCGTTATTTTTAGAGCCTACAGAACATTTTTATTCGCGGAATCCAGAAAAAGTACATAGATTTTTTATCGCATATTTATTTGCTTATCTTGTTCCTTTTCGTAAAAAACTATCATTGATGTTTTTGTTGCTTATATTGGGTAGTGCATTAAATTTAATTTTTCCATTTCTCACTCAAAATCTTATTGACAAAGGTATTAATCAAAATAACCTACATTATATTACCTTAATTTTAATTGCCCAGTTGTCATTGTTTTTTGGTGCAATAATTATCGAAATATTTCGCAACTGGATTACTTTATTTGTCGGGACACGATTAAGTATAAAAATAATTTCAGATTTTCTTAAAAAAATGCTGAAATTACCTATCAAGTTTTTCGACTCAAAAATGGTAGGAGACCTTCAACAACGAATTCAAGACAACGAAAGAATAGAATATTTTATTACTTCTCAAAGTATTTTAACAGCTTTTTCAATTATTACTTTTGGCGTTTTTTTTGGTGTATTATGTTATTATGACTACAAAATCTTGGCAATTTACTTATTGTTAACGATTATAGCGGTTCTTTGGTCTTTTTTTTGGTTGCGTAAACGTAAAATAGTAGATTATTTCAAATTTCAAGAGCAAGCCCGAAATCAAAGCTCAGTTTACGAAATTTTAAACGGAGTTACAGAAATGAAACTAAATCAGTTTGAAGAATTTAAACGAAAAGAATGGGAAAGAATACAAGAAAAATTATTCAAAATTAATATACGTATTTTACGCATTGACCAATTTCAAAATTCTGGTTTTGAGTTTTTTAATCAACTTAAAAACATATTAGTTACTTTTTTAGCTGCCTACTACGTAGTACAAGGTCAAATGACTCTTGGAGCATTAATGAGTGTTTCGTATATTATTGGACAGATGAATTCTCCTGTAAATCAATTAGTTAATTTTTTTCGGTCGCTACAAGATGCCCGTTTATCTGTAGAACGACTCAACGAGGTGCAATATCAACTTGAAGAAGAACAACCCGATCAAATATATTATTCGCCTGATAATACCAATGTACATGAACAAATGACTAAAGGTATTCATTTGAAAAATATTTCGTTTCAGTACCAAGGACCGATGTCGCCTTATGTGCTAAAAGGCATTGACCTAAACATACCCGAAGGGAAAATAACTGCCATTGTAGGCACCAGTGGCAGTGGCAAAACAACATTGATGAAACTACTGCTAAAATTTTATGAGCCGGTAAATGGAAATATATTTTACAATAGTCATAATGTCAAAAATTTATCAGCAAAGAGCTTACGTCAAAATGTTGGGGTCGTAATGCAGGATGGCTATATTTTTTCAGACACTATTGAGCGTAACATAGCTACAGGGGATGAGGAAATTGATAGTGAAAGATTGCAACAAGCTGTTGAGATAGCACATATTAAAGATTTTATTGAGGAACTCCCGCTCGGACTTAAAACCAAAATTGGAGCATCGGGTAATGGAATTTCGGGAGGTCAGAGGCAACGAATTTTGATAGCACGTGCAGTATATCGAAATCCTCACTACATATTTTTTGATGAGGCTACCAGCTCGCTCGATGCTAAAAGTGAAAAATATATTCACGATTCATTAAAACATTTTTTTGTTGGTAAAACTGTAATAATTATAGCACACCGACTTTCGACGGTTAAAAGTGCTGATCAAATTGTTGTTCTTGAACATGGTAAAATAATTGAAATAGGTAATCACGAAGAACTAACCCACAAAAAAGGAGCATATTATGATTTAGTAAAAAATCAACTTGAATTAGGCAATTAAACACCCATTTAATCGAATAATGCTTCTAAATACTTTTGTTTATTCTGTGCAATTGTTGCACATGGGCAAAGATTTTCTGTTATGCAAAATGGTTGATCGAAATTTTGTTGCCTTATCGCCATTCCACAAGGAGTGAAACCCATTATCTAATAAGTTGCCATAAGCATATAGCCCGTGTTTATCAAAACAACAAGGAAGCATTTTTCCGTCTGTTGAAACTACGATAGAACTCCAATTTTTCCAACATCGATTACGCAAAGGCTTTTTCCGTTTATAGGAGCCGTTTTTGTCCAGTTTATATCTACTGTATATAGTATTCTTTGGCATTAGTGGATTACCCTTTTTAAAATTAGTTAATTGAGCCGTCTTAATAGATAAGCCATCTACCTGTAGTGATTTTGCTAATACCTTAATTGCTGGTATTTCGTGTTCATTCGTACTAAAAACAATAAACTGAAGTTCGATGAAAGGTCTTCTTGATTGCATTTCTTTTTTTAAACGCACTAGGCGTGTAATTCCATCCACAACCGCTGTAAAATTACCACCCACCCTGTATTTTTCGTATGTTTCTTCTGTTGCTCCATCAAGGCTAATAATAATTCTATCAAGTTTAGATGTTATGAGTTGTTGGCATGCTGAATCTGTTAAAAAATGCCCATTGGTAGATATATTGGTAATGATTTTTTGCCTATTTGCATAGGCAATCATGTCATAAATACTTTCATTCAAAAAAGGCTCTCCTTGAAAATATAGATTGAGGTAAAATAGTTCAGGAAGAAGAGGATTAATCATCTTTTTAAACAAAGGAAACGGTAGAGTAGTAGCTTCTTTTTGTATTGCTCCCATACCTGTAGGGCATTCAGGACATTGTAAATTGCAGTAATTTGCTGGTTCTATAGATGCGGCGAAAGGTTTTGCATGTATAAAAGGCGTTTTACTACTATACGAGATAAAATATTCTAAACGTAAAAGAATATAGTTAATTAGACGTTTTATCGTAAGCTTACCACAAAAAAGCCGATATAAATTCATATCCCTCATTATTTACAGCAAAAGTCAGCATTATTATGTAGAACAGCAAAGATTTTGTATTAAATATCTTTGAGATGAGGTTAAAAATACCAAAAATAGAATTAGAAAGACTCCATTGAGTTTTACAACAAAATTCTTTACACAAAAAGTTGGTATTATTTTTTATATTATGTATCTTTGCCCTAATTCTGTAAAATGAATGTATAACCCAATTAATTGATAAGTATGAAATTTACAAAAACATTATTTCGTTTTGGAGCTGTAGTATTACTGGCTTCCGTATTTGCATCATGTAGTAAGATGGGCGGATTACCCGCTGAGTATATCACAGTTAACCCTAATCCCCTCGAAGTAAAAGCAAACAAAGTAGAGGCGGAAATTACAGGAACTTTTCCTGAAAAATATTTTGCCAAAAAAGCTATTTTGGAAGTTACACCAGTATTGCGTTACGAAGGTGGTGAAGCTGTAGGTACAACAGTAATTTACCAAGGAGAAAAAGTAAAAGATAACAACAAAGTTGTGGCATACAAAACAGGTGGAAAGTTTACTCAAAACATTTCGTTTGATTATGTGCCAGGAATGAAAAAATCAAAATTATTTTTGACTTTTAAAGCAAAAATAGGTAAAAAAGAAATTCAAATTCCAGAAGTTGAGATTGCACAAGGTACCATTGTAACAGCTACATTAGCAAATCCATTAGAAATTGCTGGAGCTACAGGTGCTGATGCATTCCAACGTGTTATTCAAGAAAAATACGAAGCCGCTATTTTATTCCAAATTCAACGTGCTGAATTGCAAAAAAAGGCACTTACTACAGCAGAAGTTGCTGCTTTGCAAAACAAGATTTCTTCTATTCAAGCTAATGACAGTTTGAAAGTATCTTCTTTAGGTTTATCTGCTTATGCTTCGCCAGACGGTCCAACTGACTTGAACGAAAAATTGGCTGCTAATCGTAAAAAGAATACAGAAGACTTTTTGACAAAAGAATTGAAAAAGTCAAAACTTGAAACTACAGTTGATGCAAAATATATTGCAGAAGACTGGGATGGATTTCAAGAGTTGATGATGCAGTCTGATATTCAAGATAAAGAATTAATCTTACGTGTATTATCTATGTATAACGACCCAGCACAAAGAGAAAAAGAAATCAAAAATCTATCTGCTGCTTATACAAAAATTGCTGATCAAATTTTGCCACAATTACGTCGTTCAAAATTAGAATTAGTAGTAGATGTTATTGGTAAATCAGACGAGCAGATTTTGGCAATTGCCAAAGCAGAGCCTTCAAAATTATCTCTTGAGGAATTGTTGTACGGAGCGTCAATTGCTACTTCTGCCTCTGAGAAAGCATATATTACAGGACAAGCAATTTCTTTGTTCCCAGAAGATTGGAGAGCATACAATAATCTTGCAACTTTGAAATTTGCTGATGGTAATGTTGATGAAGCGAAAGCCTTATTAGCAACTGCTGTGGCAAAAGGTGGCGACCAACCACAAGTTAATTTCAATTTAGGATTAGTAGAATTGACAGCAAAGAATTACAAAAAAGCACAAGAATATTTTGGTAAATCGGCTGGTGTAGGCGAAGCTTTAGCAGAAGCACAAGGTGTGGCTTACATTCAATCAGGAGAGTATAACAAAGCGGTAACAGCATTTGGTAATTCTACTTCTAACAATGCTGCATTGGCTAATTTATTAGCAGGTAATTATCAAAAAGCGACAGCTGTAGTTGATGCAGTTAAAAATCCAACTGCGGATACATATTATTTAAAAGCACTTATTGGTGCTCGTTCTAGTAATAAAGATCAAGTAATAAGTTCATTAACAAAAGCTATTCAAGCAGATAAATCGTATGCTAAGAAAGCAGCTTGTGATATTGAATTTGCTAAATATTTAATTGACTCTGACTTTTTGGCTATTGTAAAGTAAATTTTCTAGTTAGATGATGATAAAAAAGAGGCTATCCAAAAAGGATAGCCTCTTTTTATATGATTCAGTTTCGTCGAGCTTTCCAAATTTGATACGAATTAATGGTATTTTGCCAAAAAACATATGCTGCTGGAGCAATAGATACTAATGGCGATAGGTATGTTTGAGCAAGCCAAATGGCAAAAATAGTATTCTTTTGTCCAAGAGCCTGACCAGAGGCAATGCGTTCTCCGTGTTTCTTTCCGATAACTCTACCAAGCCCAAATTGTATTATACATATACCTAATGAGCCCAAAGCTAGCATTATTTCTGTAGAATAGGATGAGGTTTCTTGTGTAACAAAAATATGAATAGTTTTGCCAATTACCAACGTTAATGCAAACGACCATAAGTAAAAAGTAATACCACTTACATGCTGTAAGCGTTGATGCATAGTGGGCAAATAGCGTTTTAGAATAAACACAATTAGTATAGGAAGGAGTATGGTAGGTAATACTTTTTTGGCTAATACATACATGGAGAAAAAAATATTTTCGTTAGAGTTAGTTCCTGCATATGCCAAAAATATAGGTATAATAAAAGCCGTAACTACATTGCTAAATAATAAATAGCTAGTAATAAATTTGATATCTACTTTCAATAAATTGGTAATTACAGAAGCCGATGTTGCTGTAGGTACTAATACGCATATAAGTAATCCCATAGCCAATGTTTGATGTATTATACTACCAATAGCATACACAAGAATACTAAGAATGAGTTGTACAGTGAGTAGTTTGATATGCAATTTACCAATCTGTAAACTTAATTTTTCTAATTTAGAGAAAGTAAGCAATAGCATGATAAAAATAAGCATAGGAGTAATAAATGGAAAGGAGGAATATATATATCCAAAGAAATTATGAAACAAAGCTCCAAAAATTATTGCTATGAGCAATGTCCATTCTTTTATTAATTTTAAAATACGATACATATGATTAAATAAAAAACCTTTCCTTATATAATCTGGAAAGGTTTAGTGTACATAAGAAAACAGTTAGACAGATAGTTATTTACTTTTCAGTATTTTTTTTTGTCATGATTATATGAAGGACTAAACCAGCAAATAATAAGATTCCACCAATACTAAGTGTTGTGTTGGAATTAAATCCAAGGAAAGAAGGAATAATCAGAGCTAAAGCTCCTAAAATAATAACGATAACTCCTAGGTTTTTAATTAATGTATCCATAATGTGTTTTTTTGTGGTATGTTTTGTTGCGCAAATAAACGAATAATTCTTGTTGTATAAAAATATTTTTCAAAAAAAATGCTACAATTCTAAATCTTCTTCTACTATGAGGTTGTCAATAATAAAAGTCTGTCTTTCAGGAGTATTTTTGCCCATATAAAAAGCTAAAAGCTCCTTCACAGCATCTTCTTTTCTAAGCCCAACAGGGTCTAAACGCATATCCTTACCAATAAAATGTTTAAATTCATCAGGCGATATCTCTCCCAATCCTTTAAATCGAGTAATTTCAGCTTTAGCTCCTAATTTATTTACTGCCTCTTGTCTTTCTTCTTCTGAATAACAATAGATCGTTTCTTTTTTATTTCGGACTCTAAAAAGCGGTGTTTGCAAGATGTATACGTGCCCTTTTTTAATCAAATCGGGAAAGAATTGCAAAAAGAAACTAATCATTAATAGTCGAATGTGCATACCATCTACGTCGGCATCTGTTGCAATGATAATTTTATTGTATCGCAATCCTTCAATACCATCTTCAATATTAAGAGCAGCTTGCAAGAGGTTAAACTCTTCATTTTCGTACACAATTTTTTTAGTTAAACCAAAGGTATTTAATGGCTTTCCTTTTAAACTAAAAACTGCTTGCGTATTTACATCGCGACTTTTAGTAATAGAGCCACTAGCAGAATCTCCTTCGGTAATAAAAATTACAGATTCTGTTGCTTTATCACCAACTTTATCGTCTGAATAATGAATACGACAATCACGTAATTTTTTGTTATGTAAATTGGCTTTTTTTGCTCTGTCTCTAGCTATTTTAGTAACACCTGCAATTGCTTTGCGTTCTTTCTCTGAATCAATAATTTTCCTGAGTAAAATTTCAGCAGTTTCTGCGTGTTTATGCAAATAATTGTCAACTTCTTTCTTTATAAAATCGTTGATGTATTTATATACCGACACACCGTTCGGTTCCATATCTTTAGAACCTAACTTGGTTTTAGTTTGTGATTCAAACACAGGTTCTATTACACGCACACTGATAGCTGCCACTAAGCCATTGCGTATATCTGACGATTCAAAGCCTTTATTATAAAAGTCTTTTATCGTTTTGGTGATAGCTTCTTTAAAAGCTGAAAGGTGTGTGCCTCCTTGTGTGGTATGTTGTCCGTTTACAAACGAATAATACTCATCATTATATTGATTGCTGTGTGTAAATGCAATTTCGATATCTTCTCCTTTGAGGTGAATAATAGGATAAAGCGTATCAGCAGTAATGGTATCGCTTAATAAATCGTGCAATCCATTTTTACTATAAAACTTTTTACCATTATAATTGATGGTAAGCCCTGTGTTTAAATAAACATAGTTTTTTAATAAGGTTTCTATGTATTCATCTTGGTATACAAAACCTACAAAAATGGTATTATCTGGCTCAAAAAGAATAAGAGTTCCATTGCCTTTTTTTACGGTGTTGGGTACAACTCCTGATTTGGTTTTAATTGTGCCACGCTCAAATTCTGCCGTTGCGGTATCTCCATTTCTAAAACTTTGTATGCAAAAATACGAAGACAATGCATTTACCGCTTTTAGACCTACACCGTTTAACCCCACAGATTTAACAAAAGACTTAGAGTCGTATTTAGCTCCTGTATTCATTTTGGAGGTTACATCAACAATACTTTCTAAGGGAACTCCACGTCCGTAATCTCTTACTTCAACCCGTCCATTTGCTATGGAAACATCAATCTGTTTCCCATTACCCATAGTAAATTCGTCTATCGAGTTGTCTAATACCTCCTTGAGTAGCACATATATACCATCATCAGGCGAGGAGCCATCTCCTAGCTTACCAATATACATGCCAGGGCGTAAGCGTATATGCTCCTGCCATTCCAACGTTTTGATGTTATCGTTGGTGTATTCAGCTTCGGGATGTCTATTTTTAATTTCTTCTTCCATAATTTTAACGTACAAAGGTACATTTTTTTAAATAAAAAGGAAAGATTTAGATATGGGAAAAGATGTACTTTTTTAAAAAAAAATAATGGGTTAAAGAAATATGCTTGAAAATGTGTATTTTTGCAATTTGAAAGATAGTATAAACGCTTTCATCCATACTAAACAAAACATAGGAATAAAAGAATGAAATATTTGTTAATCCCGCCCACTGCGTTACAAGGTACAGTAGTATTGCCAACATCTAAAAGTATAAGTAACAGAGTGTTGATTATTAATGCTTTGGCAGAAAGCGATATGCCTATTGAGGGCGTTTCTGATTGCGACGACACGCGTGTGATGTTAAACGTATTGCAATCAAACGACACCGCATTTGATGTAGGTGCAGCAGGCACGTCTATGCGTTTTTTAACAGCATTTCTATCTAAGATAGTAGGTAAATGGGAAATAACTGGAAGCGAACGTATGAAAAACAGACCCATTAAACTACTGGTTGATGCACTGAATGAGTTAGGAGCAAAAATTGAATACATTGAGAAAGAGGGATATCCACCGTTGCGTATTTATGGCAGTGCATTGCAGGGTGGTCGTATTGAAATGCAAGGGAATATTAGTAGTCAGTATATTTCTGCTTTGTTAATGTTAGCACCTACTATGCAACAGGGATTGCGGTTAGTGTTGCAAGGCGATATTATTTCGGTGCCATACATACAAATGACGATAAAAATAATGGAGCAGTTTGGTATTCAATCATACTGGAAAGGCAATGAAATATACATTCCTAACCAAGCTTATACACCAGTTCCCTTCGTGGTAGAAGGAGATTGGTCGGCTGCTTCGTATTGGTACGAAATGCTTGCATTAGCACCACAAGGAGAGGTAGAATTGAAAGGCTTGTATAAAGATAGTGTGCAGGGTGATGCTGCTATTGCTACAATTTTTGAACACATTGGTGTGAAAACAAAGTTTACAAAGCAAGGAGTAATCTTATCTAAGAAAGCTCCAAAAAAGGGCAAACTAGTATATAATTTTGTAAATCAGCCTGATTTGGCTCAAACCTGTGTTGTGTGTTGCTGTTTATTAGGGATACCTTTTTATTTTTCAGGGTTACAAAGTTTAAAAATTAAAGAAACAGACAGAATCTATGCCTTGGTTACGGAATTAAAAAAGCTAGGATATGTCGTTCATCAAAAAGACAATAGTATTTTAGAGTTTAATAATGAACGGTGTGATGTGGCTACTGAACAGAGCATAGATACATATGATGATCATCGTATGGCTATGGCATTTGCTCCTGCTTGTATAAAAGTAGGAGAAATTTCTATCAACGAACCACATGTGGTAACGAAATCTTATCCAAATTTCTGGGTTGATTTGCAATCGCTTGGGTTTACTTTGCACCAAATGTAGGCTTATTTATATAGATAACGAAGCCATATCGCTGGTATTTCGTTGTTGCATAAAGCCTGATAATCGTTTGTATGACATGGATAGATACGTAATCCAGAAAGGGTAGGTATTTCAATCCACCAACGGTCGGTTTGTGTGTTGTGGTAAAAAATAATACCATCATCGTGAATGTCTGATTGTACCACAAGTTTTGTATATATGGGATTATCTTCGTTTGGAGACTCTTGTTCACGTTTGTCTACGCCATCCAAGAAATGCCATATTGTTTCAGCAACTAAACGTGACGTATGATGTTGGTGATCGTTGATGCAGTCCCATGCTGAAATAACAAGAGCCTTCGTTTTGTCAGCATAGCCAGCAAAACGTGCTAGTTGGCAAACTTCTTCACCTGTAAATCCGTTGGAACAAGGAAACTTAGCCGCTGGTGCGTCAGATAGACGTACAGCACTCATATCAATACTTATCAAATCGGCATTGCGTAGAATTGGCTCGAGTTTGAAAATATCTTTACGAGCTTCTGATAAGCGGGTTATATCTCCTTTATGTTCACGAATATACTGTCTTTGTCTTTCTGTGTAATAATATTGTTGGGCTCCTACAATGTCGATATTATCTAGTGTGTGATGTGTTGCAAGTTGTGTGATAAAAGAATGAGAACAGCTCGATTCTTGCATATCGCCAACATCAATTTTGGAGTCGATAAAGCACACCCCTACATTGGGTTGCACCTCAGTTATTCCTTTAAAAATAGCAGTTGTGAGCCATTGTTCTCCGCCAAACACAATACAAGGAATAGATTTTTCTGCCAACTCTTGTACTACATGCTCCAATGCCAATGCCATTTCTTTTTCTGATTTTCCTTTCTTCAGATTGCCCAAATCACGTAGTTTTATAGTAGTGAAGTTGCCAAAAAGTGTGTACAGATGGTTGCGGACGGTATTGGCAGAGTTATTTTTATCAGGTATGCCAATAAGTGCTACCGAAAAGTCTTGCGTGTGAAGGTTTGATGCAATGTATTCATTTTCTGACATATACGATGGTAATGTTGGGTTTACCAATACGTCGTTAAAATATAAGGAAATAGAGTCGGACATGCTTGTAAAAAATTAGAGTAAATTTAGTCAATTGTTGTGTGCAAAAAATGTATCTTTGCAGAGCAAACAAAAATACATATTTTTTGCAAACTGAACAACAATATGATTCCTCATAGTAAAATATGGTTGGGTTATTCATGTTTTTTTAAATAGATAATTGTATCGTCAAACAATCGAACAAAAATGAAAGCATTAGACACCATGTATATAGGTATTGCTAGCGACCACGCTGGCTATGAGATGAAAGAAAGATTGAAAGAGTATTTTGCACACACGTTTTTTGCTCTTAAAGATTTTGGTACTCATTCCGAAGAGAGTGTTGATTATCCTGACTATATACACCCATTAGCACAAGCAGTAGCTAAAAACGAAATTGATTTTGGTATTGCTATTTGTGGTAGTGGCAATGGAGTAAGTATTGTTGCCAACAAACATAAAAATGTACGTGCAGCACTTTGTTGGACAGATGAAATTGCCATATTAGCTCGCAAGCATAATGATGCGAACATTATATCATTGCCAGCACGTTTTATTTCGCAAGCTTTGGCGGAGGATATGGTAGAGCGTTTTCTGACTACTGATTTTGAAGGAGGCAGACACTGTAACCGAGTAAATAAAATTAATGAATAAGGGAATTGATGTTATTCCCAAGTAGAAAATGGCGTTTTAGCCAAAAATGAGTTGTAATAGCGGATGTCTCCCGTTACCTCTTTTTCTACCCAGTCGGGCAATACGAATTTTTGTTCTTCACTTGTAAGTTCTATCTCAGCTATAATTAATCCTTCGTTTTTATCTGTAAAAACATCTATTTCCCAAAGCATATCATTGTGTTTCTCTGTGTAACGGTACTTTGTTACTAGTTTGTCAGAGCACATCGTTAGCATTTCTTGTGCATCTTGAAGCGGGATTATGTATTCGTATTCATCTCGACTAAACCCTTGCGTTTTTCCTTTGATAGTTAAAAAACCTTTGTCCGCTGTTGTGCGTACACGGACAGTAGTGTTTTCGGTTGCAGACAAATATCCCTGAGAAAGCAACATTCCTTTTGATACAGCTTGCCATTTTGTTTTATCCACCAAAAATTTTCTTTCAATTTCTTTTGCCATAGTCGTATTTATTGCATACAAATGTACGAGTTTTTCTAAAAATTTGTATCTTTGGGCAAAAGAAAATAATACTATGATGAATCCTGATAGTCAGTTTGATGATATTCGTTGTTATAACGATGCAGAAATACCCTTGCAATTTAGCAAATTAGTAGAAGACAAACAGTTGCTTGCCATACTACCACAGATTTTGCCGAATATTCCAGTTTCGGTTCTTATCGAACAACTAAAAAAAGTACAATCTGTAGATCAATTTCAAAAGGGATTTATTTTACCCTTTTTATCTGATTTAGAAACGAAAACATCAAAAGGAGTAGAGTTGATTCAGTTAGATAGAGTAAATCCTCACAGACATCATTTATTTATATCCAATCACCGAGATATTGTGCTTGATTCAGCATTTTTAAATATTCATTTACTAAAAAATGGATATCAAACGACAGAGATTGCCATTGGAAATAATTTACTTATTTACCCTTGGATAGAACATCTTGTTAGGATTAACAAAAGTTTTATTGTTAGACGCAATGCCTCTGTACGCGAACAGATACGTATTTCGCAAGAATTATCTGCTTATATTCGGTATGTAATTACCACAAAACCACATTCTGTATGGCTAGCACAGCGAGAGGGAAGAGCTAAGGATTCGGATGATAGAACACAACCAGCATTGATTAAGATGCTACAAATGAGTGCAGAGGGAGAGTATGTAAAAGGGATAATGGATTTGAATATAGTGCCATTGTCAATCAATTATGAATACGACCCTTGTGATTATTTAAAAGCCAAAGAATTTCAGCTTAAACGAGATGATGAATGTTATAAAAAATCACCTGCTGATGATTTGCTGAATATGTCTACTGGTATTATGGGCTATAAAGGACGTATTTCGTATGTGTTTGGAACTCCTTTAAATGATCATCCTGCGTTGAACTTAGTCTCTCAACTTTCGTCAAAAGAGCAATCTACGTATATAGCACACTTGATAGATACAGAGATTCATAGAAATTACAATTTGTATCCGTGTAATTATGTGGCTGCTGATTTATTGAGTAAGCAAAACTTGTTTACTAAGCATTATTCCAAGGAAGATGAAAAAGATTTTATTGCGTATGTGCAACAACGAGTGAATAAAATTGATATTTCGAATAAAGATGAGGATTTTTTAACCCGAAAAATACTCGAAATGTATGCCAATCCTGTTTATAATCAACGAGAAGCCATTCGAATACAACAATAAAAAATACTTATGTGATTCAGAATAGTAATGAACATCTTGTATTACGTCAGTATAGGTCTTTTTTAATGCTTGAAAAGTCTTTTTCTGATAATACCTATCAGGCATATGTGCGTGATGTGCAAAAATTATTGCAATTTTTGGAGGACGAAAAAATCTCCTATTTAACTGTTACTTTGGTAGATTTACAGCACTTTTTATTTCAGTTGGCACAAATTGGTATCAACGAGCGTTCGCAGGCTCGTATTATATCGGGGATAAAATCTTTTTATGCTTTTTTGGTGCTCGAAAATAGATTACAGGATGACCCAACGAGTTTGCTTGAATCACCGAAATTACCCAAAAAAATACCGCAAATTTTATCAATAGAAGAAATTGATGCGTTGATTCAAGCCATTGATTATTCTGTGCCAGAGGGGATAAGAAACAGGGCTATAATTGAAACATTGTATAGTTGTGGGTTGCGAGTGTCTGAATTGGTGGAGCTGAAACTTTCTGATATTTTTTGGCAAGAAGAATTTATAAAAGTGGTAGGAAAAGGCAATAAGGAACGATTGATACCGATATCTCGTACGGCATTGAAAGAAATTAAAAATTATTTAACAGAACGTATCAATTTGCCTATAAAAAAAGGGAGTGAAGATATTGTTTTTTTAAACAGAAGAGGGAATAAACTAACGCGACAAATGATTTTTATCATCATTAATAAATTAGCAGATGAAATAGGCTTAGACAAACAAATTGGTCCACATACATTTCGGCATTCTTTTGCTACTCATTTACTCGAAGGAGGAGCTAATTTGAGGGTTATTCAAGAAATGTTAGGACATGAAAGTATACTAACAACCGAAATTTATACGCATGTAGATGTGCATTTTTTGAGAGAAACGATAATGTCATATCACCCTAGAAATAAAAAAATAAAAAAATAAAAAATGCTTGTTTCAATGCTATTATTCTTGTAACTTTGGTACTTCTATTTTAAAAAACAATTTGTTATTCCTAAGGTGTTTTATATGAAGTTATTAGAAAAAATATTTCAACAAGCAAAAAACAATTTACGTTGCATTGTATTGCCCGAATCATTTGAAGAACGCACATTGCGTGCCGCAGATATTGTCTTGCAACAACAAATTGCACATATCCAGTTAATTGGTAATAAAGCTAGTATTCTTACAACAGCCAAAGAGCTGGGTTTAGCCCATATTCACCAAGCGAGATTTTTTGATCCCGAAACAGACCCCAAGATGGACGAATATAGTCAGCTTTTGTATTCGTTACGTAAGGCAAAAGGGATGACGTTAGAAGAAGCTCGGGTATTAGCAAAGAATCCTTTGTACCTCTCGGTGTTGATGATAAAAAATGGAGATGTAGATGGAGAATTGGCTGGTGCCGCAAATTCAACGGGAAATGTATTGCGACCAGCATTACAAATTATAAAAACTAAACCAGGGGTAAGTGTTGTATCTGGCGTATTTTTTATGCTATTTGATGACACAAGCATAGGTGAAGACGGTGTGATGGTGTTTGCCGATTGTGCCGTTACTCCTAATCCCTCGGCTATACAATTAGCAGAAATAGCTGTTGTAACGGCAGAAACAACTCAAATCATCGGAGGGTTTACTCCGCGTGTTGCTTTGTTGAGTTTTTCAACCAAAGGAAGTGCCAAACATGAAATGGTAGACAAAGTAGTAACTGCTACACAATTAGCTCAACAGCAAGCTCCAACAATATGTATAGATGGAGAGTTGCAGGTAGATGCTGCCATAGTTCCGTCGGTTGGGGCTTCTAAAGCACCCAACAGTTTGTTAAAAGGGAATGCAAATGTATTGATATTCCCTACATTGGAAACTGGAAATATTGCATATAAATTAGTGCAACGTTTAGCTGGGGCAGAAGCTATTGGTCCAGTGCTTCAAGGAATGGGTGCTCCAATTAATGATTTGTCAAGAGGTTGCTCAGTAGAGGATGTTGTGCGGATGATTGCTATTACAGCAAATCAGGCTAGATAATTTAAGGATAAGAAATATGATAGTTGAAAAAATTGAACAATTTGCCCTAAGTAAGAAAGATCATCCCAAAGCTTTCTTTTCAAAAATCGGAATTGTAGGTTGTGGTAAAGAGGGAAGTATGTTGGCGACATTGGCAGCCATTAATGGGATAGAAGTAGTGTTTATGGAACCTACGGAAGAAAAAATCCATAATGCTTATGCACGCATCGAAAGCCGATTAGACGAACGCGTTGATAATTGGGGGCTTACGCCAGGTGAGAAAAGAGCAATACTCGCTCGCGTAAAAGGAACAGTAACGTACGAAACGTTTAAAGGTTGTGATTTTGTAATTGAATCTATTCGGTATGATGATAATACAGGAGAAAGAAGTACAAATTTGAGACGAGAAGTTTTCTTGAACTTAGAAAATGTGTTGTCTAAAGATGCTATTATAGCCACCAATATATCTACTCCAATTATTACAGAATTAGCTACCGAACTCAAACATAAAGATAGATGCATAGGAGTGCATGTAATGAGCAATGTGCCAGATGCTCGTATTTTGGAGGTGGTAAAAAGTTTATATACCAGTGATGATGTATATACCAAAGTATGTCATTTTGCTCATTTAATTAAACATGAAGTAATTTTGGTTGCTGAATCAGCAGGGTTAGTGAGTATGCGCATTTTCTTTGTTATGCTCAATGAAGCTTGTGATATGTTGATGGAAGGAGTGTCTACCGTAGAAGATATAGATAGGGTAATGAGGATTGGCTTTGGAAATAGACAAGGGGTGTTTAGAACAGCCGACCAAATGGGTATAGAGAAAATAGTAAAACTAATGGCTAATTTGTACGAAGAATTTGGAGCTATTAAATACAAACCATCCCCAATTCTATTGCGATTGTATAGAGCAAAACAGTTTGGTGTAAGTCGTAAAAGAGGCTTTTATTCGTATGATGAGAATGGTGAAATTGTAAAATAGAAATTATAAGAAAAATGAAAATATTGGTATTAAACTGCGGTAGTTCTTCTGTTAAATATAAGTTGTTTGATATGGCAACAAAACAGATATTAGGACAAGGAGGGGCAGAAAAAGTTGGAATGAAAGGCTCTTTTATCAAACATACCACTTCAACAGGTGAAAAGGTTATGATAGAAGGAGAAATTTTGGAGCACACCAATGCAATTGAATATATATTAGGTATTCTTATAAGTCCAAAATATGGTTGCTTAAAATCTTTAGAAGAAATTGATGCTGTTGGGCATCGTGTAGTACATGGTGGCGAAAGATTTAATGCCAGTGTACGTATAACACAAGAAGTAAAAACTCAAATTGAGCAGTGTATTCAGATGGCTCCATTGCATAATCCACCAAATTTGAGTGGTATTGAGGCAATTGAATTGCTCATCCCGAATGTTCCACAAGTGGCTGTCTTTGATACTGCATTTCACCAAACTATGCCTAAACATGCGTATATTTATGGAATTCCTTATTCTTTATACAAAAAACACGGTGTACGTCGTTATGGATTTCATGGAACTAGCCACCGCTATGTATCCAAAAGAGTATGCGAATTTTTAGGTGTTGATATACAATCGCAAAAAATAATCACTTGTCATATAGGTAATGGAGGTTCTATTACAGCTATAAGAAATGGCGAGTCAGTTGATACATCCATGGGTTTTACCCCGTTGGAAGGATTACTTATGGGGACGCGATGTGGGGATTTAGATCCAGGTGTGATCCAGTTTTTGATGGATAAAGAAATGATTGGGACTATGTCTGTCTCTTCTTTATTGAATAAATATAGTGGTGTTTTGGGGGTTTCAGGTATCTCGTCTGATATGAGAGATCTGGAAACAGCAGCTATTAGTGGAGATAAAAGGGCAATACTGGCTCTCAAAATATATTCGTATCGTATCAAAAAGTATATTGGAGCATATGCCGCAGCCTTGGGGGGTGTAGATATTGTATTATTTACTGGTGGAGTAGGAGAAAATCAAATCTCAATGCGTGCTCAAATATGTGAAGGGCTGGAGTATATGGGATTGGAAGTTGACTTAGAGCGAAACAAGGTGCAGGGGCAAGAAGCTCTCATAAGCAAGGATAGTAGCCGTGTAAAAGTAGTAGTAATACCTACCGATGAAGAATTTATGATAGCATCAGATACGGAGGAAATTGTATCTAAATAAAATGTTTTTTATTCATTTGTATCATACCCCAACACTTTACTCGTTGGGGTTTTTGGGCTCTACGTCGAAAATTTCTAAACTGAAATTTTCTCCATCAAATACTCCATACGAAAAATGCTCAATCCAATCACCAAGAAAAATGACTTGAGTAGATTTTTGTATCATAAAGTTTAGTAATATATGCCTATGTCCGAATACAAAAAAATCTACGGGTGTATGTTTTACGTATTCTTTTGCAAATACAATGAGGTTTTCTTTATTTTCACCATAAAAAGTGATTTCTTGTTGACGTTTTTTCTCTCTATTTTTTTTCGACCAAGCTAACCCTAATCGCATGTTAATGGAAGGATGTATCATATTATAAAAAAAACGGACAGAAGTAGAGTGAAATATTTTCTCAATCATTTCCACTACGAAAGGGTTTTTCCCTAACCCATTGCCATGGGCAACGTAAAATCGTTTGCCATTGAATTCCGTTAATAATGGTTGTTTATGGACTTGCATGCCTAATTCTTTTTCCAAATACCCATATGTCCAGATATCGTGATTGCCAATAAAAAAATGAATAGGAATGCCGCTATCACACAATTCGGCAATTTTGCCAAACAAGCGAACAAATCCTTTCGGTATCACATATTTGTATTCGTACCAAAAATCAAAAATGTCTCCAACCAAGTATATGGCAGCAGCATCATGTTTGATTGCATCTAACCATGCAACAAGTTTTTTTTCCCGATACGTATCATTTGTATACGCTAATGAGCCTAAATGAGCATCTGATACAAAATATATTTTTTTATTCATTGCTAAATATGTAATGAGGAAGTATAATTTATGTGTTTCTTGACAAAAGTAACAGAATTTTTCCTACTTTTAGCCTCTTAAATTAAAAAAAACTTAATGATAGTCAGATTTCTATTTTTTTTTATAGATATTTGCAGGTATGTTTGATATTTTAGTAAAAGGGTTTTTGATTGGAATACTGACCTCCATACCTGTAGGTCCTATAGCCATGTTGTGTATTCAAAAAACATTGAATAAGGGGCATATGCATGGTTTTTTTTCTGGGTTGGGAGCAGCTACTTCTGATACCACCTATGCTATGGTGGCATTGTTCGGATTATCATTTGTAATGCCCTTTATCGAACAAAATCAATTGTTAATTCAAATAATAGGTAGTATTGTAATTTTATTATTTGGATTTTTTATTTTTTCAAAAAATCCCGTTGCCGTTCTTAACAAAAATATTGCTACAAAAGAAAGTTATTTGCAAGATTATTTGGCATCATTATTATTAACGTTAAGTAACCCTTTGATTATTTTTTTATTTTTGGGGTTGTTTGCACGTTTTAGTTTTTTGAGCAATACCGACAATACAGTTTATTCCCTTTCTGGTATTATAGCTGTTTTTGCTGGAGCCAGTACTTGGTGGTTTGTGCTGACATTTGTTGCTAGTATTTTCCGCAAAAAAATCAACATAAGAGGACTTGGGGTTATTAACAAACTTACGGGAAGTGTAATTATTGTATTAGCTTTAGGGGGGTTGATTTTGTCGATATTAGGTAAATCTGTTAATGTGTAAAGTATGTGGTTATGGTGGTTTCTCATCCCGTATATAGGTCTAATCATGGCATTTGTATTTGCTTGGAACAGAAGGCGTAATATCAATCTTTTGCCAGCAGATACTACTCTTTTTGTATCTATTATACTTTCAGTAAGAAATGAAGAAAAAGCGATACAGTCGTTACTTTATAGTATGCAGAATCAGACATATAAAAATTTTGAATTGCGTATTGTTGATGATTCTTCTGAGGATGAAACGTTTTCTTTGTGTTCACAATTATCTTCCCAATTTCCATTTATGAGCGTGCAAAAGAGTGAGTATCAAGGCAAAAAAAAATCTCTTCGACAAGGGATATATAGTGCTCACAGTGAACTTATTGTATGTATTGATGCTGACGTACACTATCCTCCTGAGTGGCTTGCTACGTTGGTTTCTTTTTACCAAACAGAAAATGCTGATTTACTTATAGCTCCTGTAAAAATGAAAGTTACAAATACTTTTTATTCAAAATTACAAGCCTTAGAATTTCTAAGTTTGCAGGCTTCAACAGGTGCCAGTGCTTTGTTTAAGAAAGCAATTATGTGTAATGGAGCTAATATAGCTTTTAAAAAGGATGTGTATCTTGCTGTACAAAATGAGTTGGTAGATACAGAAGTTTCGGGAGATGATATGTTTTTGTTAGCTGCAATTAAAAAAATGGGAGGCAAGGTGCGTTATGTGTATTCCCCAAAGGCGATTGTTGATATATATCCTTCTCCATCCCTTTCGGATTTTCTACAACAACGTATGCGTTGGGTCTCAAAATCAGCATCCTATTCAGATAGTGATGTCATTTTTGTTTCTTTTACAGTACTATTTGCTCAAATAGCAATCGTTATTGCTGGTGCTTTAGCTATTTTTCATATGATGTTTGTGCCAATTTTTATATCTTTGTTCTTTAGTAAATGGGTTGTAGATAGTTGGTTACTCTATAAGGCGTCTGATTTTTTAGGACAAAAAAGATTAGTTTTATATAGTTTACTTCTCTCGTTAGTCTATCCTTTTTATGTTATATCGGTGGCTTGTTGTTCTATGATTTGCCCCATAAAATGGAAAAATCGAAACATTTAATTATAATTCTATGAAATCAGTAGTATACTTAGCATTATTTTCTTTGCTCTTATTTGTATCATGTCAATCGAACGAACAGTCTACCTCATCGCAAAAGCAAGAGACACAAGACCTCATCCAAAATCCATTTTATAATGCGGATTCTGCCTATGTATTTGTAGCCAACCAAGTGGCATTTGGACCTAGAGTACCCAATACAGATGCACATAAAAAGTGTGGAGATTATATGGTTGCCACTTTACAGCGTTTTGGGGCAGAAGTAACAGAGCAAAGGGTGCAATTAAAAGCATACAACAATACAATACTAGATGCACGTAATATTATTGGGTCATTTAATCCAGAACAAAAAACACGTATCTTTTTATGTGCACATTGGGATTCTCGTCCGTATTCTGATAATGATACAGATTCTGCTAACTACCATACGCCTGTGCAAGGAGCAAATGATGGAGCGAGTGGTGTAGGCGTATTGCTTGAACTGGCTCGTTTAATGCAACAAGTACCTCCAACAATTGGTGTAGATATTATTCTTTTTGATGCAGAAGATTATGGTAGACCCTCATTCGATAAGTCTGCCGATATAGGCGATTCATTCTGTTTGGGCTCTCAATATTGGTCACGTAATCCGCATAAAGAAGGTTATAAACCTAAATATGGTATTTTACTGGATATGGTAGGGGGTAAAAATCCTACTTTCTTGCAGGAATATTTTTCGATGCTCTATGCTCCAGATGTGGTGAAAATGGTGTGGAAAAAGGCTCATCAATTAGGATATCAAGATTATTTTATTTCACAGCCAGGTAATCCTGTTATTGACGATCATTATTATATTAACAAAATAGCCAATATTCCCTGTATTGACATTATTCATTATAGTAATCAAACGGGTTTTGTTGATACATGGCATACTATCTACGACACCATGGAGAATATTGATAAAACGACCTTAGGTGTAGTTGGTAGAGTTGTAACGGCTGTTGTTTATTCAGAAAAATAAGGTGTATGTTGTTGCCATATGTACATAAAGACTTGATAGAATGTGGTTGCGATGAAGCTGGAAGAGGTTGTTTGGCTGGTGCAGTATACGCAGCTGCAGTAATTTTGCCAACCGATTTTTGTTGCCCAGAACTAAACGACTCGAAAAAACTAACCGAAAAACAACGCTACGCCTTACGTCCATATATTGAGCAACATGCTTTGGCGTTTGCCATTGGTGTGGTTTCTGAGAGTGAAATTGATGAAATAAATATCCTCAATGCCTCTTTTTTAGCCATGCATCGTGCTATTGAGGGTTTGCCTATTCAACCTCAACATTTATTAATAGATGGCAATCGATTTAAAAATAAGACCACAATTCCGCATACATGCATAGTAAAAGGAGATGGTAAATATGCATCCATTGCCGCTGCTTCTATTCTTGCCAAAACGTATAGAGACGACTATATGTCCACATTGCATATTTCTTATCCCTGCTATGGTTGGCTACAGAATAAAGCTTATCCTACCAAGGCACATCGCAATGCCATACGAGAAAACGGTGTTTCTCCCTTTCACCGAAAAACGTTTCGGTTACTGTAAAGCGTTTACGAGCGAGTTTGACCGTTTCCTTTCACAATCCATTTGTAGCTAGTAAGTTCTGGTAAAGCCATTGGACCTCGGGCGTGAAGTTTTTGTGTGCTAATGCCAATTTCTGCCCCCATCCCAAATTGTGCTCCATCAGTAAATGCGGTAGAAGCATTGCTATATACACAAGCAGCATCTACTTGTTGTTCAAATTGATGTATGGCATGTTCGTTTTCAGAAATAATCGCTTCGCTATGCTTTGAGCTATAGGTGGCAATGTGTTCAATAGCTTGCTCCATATTGCTCACTGTTTTTATACTCATACGATAGCTCTGAAATTCGGTGCCAAAACTTTCTGCTGTGGCTTTAGTTAGTAAATGCGTAGGGTATTTACCATGTAAGAAAGTATAAGCTTTTATATCAGCCTCTATCACTACTTCTTTTTCTGCTAATGGAAGGCAAAGACTTGCCAAGTCTGCTAATCTTTTTTCATTGATTATCAAACAATCTAGGGCATTGCATACACTAACGCGACGAGTTTTTGCATTATAAATAATTGATTGCCCTTTTTTAAAGTCGCCAAATTCATCAAAATACGTATGGCAAACTCCAGCTCCTGTTTCTATTACAGGTACTTTGGCATTGTTTCGCACAAAATCGATAAGCCCCTGACTGCCACGAGGGATAATTAAGTCTACATAATCAACAGCATTGAGTAAGTCTGCCGTAGCTTCCCTACCAGCTGGCAATAGATGGATACAATTTTCATCTATGTCAAACTGTTTTAATACATTTTTTATTACCGATACGATTGCCAAATTAGAATGATAAGCATCTGTACCACCTTTAAGCACACATACGTTTCCTGATTTTAAACACAAGGAGAAAACATCGAAACTAACGTTAGGACGTGCCTCATAAATTATACCAATCACTCCGAAAGGGACACTTTTTTTAGTCAAAAACATACCATTTGGCAAGGTTCTTTCTTCCAGTATGCGACCAAGAGGCGAGGGCAATGATGCCACATTGCGTATATCAGCAGCTATACCTTGTATCCTATCTGTACTCAATAGTAAACGGTCGTACATTGGATTATTTTTATCCATTGCATCCAAATCTTTTTGGTTTTCAGCCAAAATATAGGAAGTATTGGCAATGGCTTCTTCAGCCACTTTTACTAGTATCTGGTTTATAGTTGCATCTGTAAGCAAGTTTAATCTACGTGCTGCTTGGAGTGCTTTAGCTCCCCATTCCATGTGTTGTGCCATATTAGTCTAAGTATAAATAATCATAATGAACTAAAGGACGTTGTCCCTTTTTACCTATTAATTGTGTTGCTTTTTTATTATCGTATTGTGTTTTTCCTACGCCTAGTTGTTTGCCATTTTCGTCAATGATTTTTACAATATCATCTTTTTCAAATTCGCCTAGTATCTCGGTAATGCCAACAAACAATACCGAGGTAGCCTTGTTGCCTGTTAGTGCTTTTCTTGCTCCTGCATTTACATGTACTTCTCCTTTAGCAAATCCGTCGCTATGAGCAATCCATTTTTTTACACTTGATACTTCTTTGCGATTGGCAATAAATTGGGTGCAAATTACGTGTTTTTCTTTATTTACCAAATCGAGCAGTATATTGTCTTTTTTTCCATTGGCAATAAATACGTGGATTCCTTCGTCTGCTACTTTTCGTGCAATAGTAGTTTTGGTAAGCATACCGCCTCGTCCAAACGATGATTTACCTGTTTGAATATATTGCGAAAGGTTTTTGTTTGCTTCTACCGTTTCTATTACCTGAGAGTTTTTGTCCTCGGGATTTCCATTATAAATACCATCTATATTGCTCAAAATTATCAATGCCTCCATCCCCATCATTGTGGCAATTAGACCAGAGAGTTCGTCGTTGTCGGTAAACATGAGTTCGGTAACCGAAATAGTATCGTTTTCGTTCACAATAGGAATTACATTGTGTGCAAGCATTTCGCTCATGCAGTTTTTTTGATTGAGATAGTGTCTGCGAGATCCAAAATTTTCTTTTGTAGTAAGTACTTGTCCACAAAAGATACCATGTTCGGAAAATAGACGGTGGTAATGATTCATTAGAGTTACCTGACCGACAGCTGAAAATAATTGCCTAGCCGAAATGGGGTCTATCTTTTTTGAAACTTTTAGCTGACTTTTACCAGCAGCCACAGCACCAGAAGAGATGAGTATAATTTCTAATCCTGCCTTATGCAATTGGGCTATTTGCGTTACCAGTTTTTCAATACGAGGAATATCAAGTGTCCCATCTTTTTGAGTTAGGACGTTACTTCCAATCTTTACCGCTATTTTTTTAAATTTTAAGACCATTCAGGGTAGTTTATGTAATAAAATTTTTACTTTTGCAAAAGTAAAAATAAATTGTTAATTAGACGAATAAAAAAATGAATATGAAAAAGTATTTACTTCTTGGAACAGTCTTACTTGTATTAGTTGGGTGCTCAACAGTAGCGTTAACAGGCAGAAAACAGCTCATGTTGGTATCGGATGCAGAGATATTAGAGGCAAGTAATCTACATTACACCGAATTTATGAGTACAGCAAAAGTCTCTACCAATGCAGCTGCCACAAAGCAAATAAAACAAATAGGTGCAAATATTGCCAAAGCAGTAGAAACGTATTTAAAGGAAAATGGTCGTGAAGCTGATATTGCTAGTTTTGCTTGGGATTTTACCCTCGTTCAGGATACCACTATAAATGCTTTTTGCTTGCCAGGTGGGAAAGTCGTTTTTTATGAAGGGATATTACCTATTTGTGCAAACGAAAACGGGTTAGCCGTAGTAATGGGACACGAAATAGCACATGCCGTTGCAAAACATGGCAACGAACGTATGAGCCAGCAAATACTTGCTCAAACCGGATTGAGCGTAGCAGGAGTGGCTTTGTCAGGTACATCAGAACAAGCACAACAGCTTATGAGTTCAGTGTATGGCTTGGGAGTAAATTACGGTGTTATTTTGCCTTATTCGCGTAAGCATGAGTATGAAGCAGATAGGCTTGGAATGATTTTTATGGCAATGGCAGGTTACGACCCAGCTAGTGCCGTAGCTTTTTGGGAACGTATGACAGCAGGTAAAGAAAGCAGTGTGCCAGAATTTTTGAGCACTCACCCCTCTGATACAAAACGAATACAAGCTATGCAAAATGTATTACCAGAGGCACAAGGGTATTATAAAAAATGAGTTATTACACGGTTTACTAGAAACGTTGAAAGGCTTAATATTCCAAAAAACGATATTCCATGAACAAAGAAGTCTTATTTTCTGAAAGTCAGCGATTTAAACAATGGTGGTTATGGGGTATTGTTATAGCGATTAATGCACTTTTGTTGTATGGTGTATATGTGCAAATTATGCTTGGGCAGGCTTTCGGGAATAATCCAATGACGAACACTCAACTTATCATAGTAACCCTTTTGACAATTATGCTTGCTTTTTTATTTTTGAGCTTTCGTCTCGATACAATTATTCGAAAAGATGGTATTTATGTAAGGTTTTTTCCTTTTCATATACGATTCAAATACTATGATTGGCAAATACTGAGCAAGTTTTATGTAAGACCCTACTATCCAATTACTGAATATGGCGGTTGGGGTTTACGTCTTGGACTCTTTGGAAAGGGCGTTGCTTATACTGTATCTGGTAATATGGGTTTACAACTTGAGTTTACACATAATAAAAAACTCCTTATTGGAACAAACAAACCAACAGAATTAGCAAAAGTACTAAGTCAATTAGAACAATTCAAGCAAGAGTAATTCTTTCTTACTTCTTTTTAAATCCTTTTTTCTTTTTAGGTTTATCTCCATCGCTTGCTTCTGATTTAATAATCTCTAAGCAATCTTCGTATGTGAGCTCTTCTGCTTTTTTCGACTTTGGTATTTTGTAATTGTTTTTATTTTGTTTTATGTACGCACCATAACGTCCATTTAATAGTTGTATAGAGGCATCTTCTGCAAATGTTTTTAGTACTTTATTTTTGTCGTCTTCGCGTTTCTTTTCTATCAAATCGATTGCTTGCGACAGTGTTATTTTTAAAGGATCAATTTCTTTGGGGATAGAATAAAATGCAGAGGCGTGTTTTACGTAAGGACCAAAACGCCCAACGGCTATTGTTACTTCTTTTTCCTCAAACTCACCCACAGTTCGTGGTAGTTTAAATAATTCTAATGCCTCTTCGAGTGTAATCGTCTCGATAGATTGTTCTTTTTTTAGTGCAGCAAATTGTGGCTTTTCTTCTTCGGTAGTTAACCCAATTTGGGCTATAGCCCCATAGCGTCCAATTTTTACAGATATCGGTTTTCCTGTTGTTGGGTCGTTTCCCAAAAGTCTTTCTCCTACTTTTTTAGTGGAATTTTGCAACGAATCTTCAACAAGAGTATGAAACCCTTTGTAAAATTTGTCAATTGCTTTTTGCCATTCCAATTTTCCTGAGGCAACTATATCAAATTCTTTTTCTACTTTAGCTGTAAAATTATAATCTACAACCGAAGCAAAGTTGGCTAGTAAAAAATCTGTTACGACCGAACCTATATCGGTTGGAAAAAGTTTTGATTTTTCTGTACCAACAATTTCCTCTTTTATGATATCTGTAATTGTACCTTTTTCTAATGTAAGCAAATTATACGTTCTTTTTTCACCTTCTTTATCTCCTTTTTCTACGTATTCTCTATTTTGAATTGTACTGATAGTAGGTGCGTATGTAGATGGTCGTCCAATGCCTAATTCTTCTAATTTACGTACCAAACTAGCCTCCGTGTATCGTGGTGGTCGTTGTGTAAATCGTTCGGTACTAAGTATTTTTTTGTACTGCAAAGTGTCATGTACATGCAGTGGAGGTAGCATTTTTGTATCTTCTGTTGTATCTTCATCGTCATTCGACTCCATATACACTTTTAAGAAACCATCAAAAGTTAGCACCTCGCCACTAGCTATAAATCGTTCTTCGCTAGTAGAGATACCAATAGTTACAGTCGTTTTTTCTATTTCAGCATCAGCCATTTGCGATGCAATTGTACGTTTCCAAATCAACTCATACAAGAATTTTTCTTGTCGATTTCCTTCTATGGTATGTTGATTCATGTAGGTAGGACGTATGGCTTCGTGTGCTTCTTGTGCTCCTTTCGATTTGGTAGCGTATTGGCGAGTTTTTACGTATTGCTCTCCAGCAAAATGTATAATTTCCGCTTTAGCTGTATTAATAGCCAAGGCAGAAAGGTTTACAGAATCGGTACGCATATACGTAATAAGTCCATTTTCGTACAATTTTTGTGCTACCATCATGGTTTGTGCTACCGAGTAGCCAAGTTTTCTGGCAGCTTCTTGCTGCAATGTAGATGTCGTAAATGGGGCAGCAGGCGATTTTTTGCTCGGTTTTTTGCTTATGTCTTCAATGTTGAATTGAGCGTCTTTGCACACTTCTAAAAAGCGGTTTGCTTCTTCTTTGGTTTTAAAACGTTTGGGTAATTCGGCTTGTAACTCTACCGTTTTTCCTTGTGTATCTTTGGTAATAAACACAGCAGTAATGCGGTAATTTGCTTCAGATTTGAAAGTAGTTATTTCTCTCTCTCGTTCTACGATTAAACGAACAGCTACTGATTGTACACGACCAGCACTCAACGAAGGTTTAATTTTTTTCCACAATATGGGCGAAAGTTCAAACCCTACAATGCGATCGAGCACCCTACGTGCTTGTTGTGCATCTACAAGTGCTTTGTCAATTTTTCTGGGTGTTTGTATGGCATTGATAATTGCGTCTTTGGTAATTTCGTGAAATACAATTCGTTTGGTTTTGTCTTCGGTCAACGATAATACTTCAAATAAATGCCAAGCAATGGCTTCTCCCTCGCGGTCTTCATCGGATGCCAACCATACCATCTCGGCTTCAGAGGCTTTCTTTTTTAATTCGCTTACAAGTTTCTTTTTGTCGGTTGGAACCTCGTAAATAGGGGAGTAATTATTGTTAAAATCTATGCTAATGTCTTTTTTCTTCAAATCGCGTATATGACCAAAACTAGACACAACATGGTAATCTTTTCCAAGAAATTTTTCAATCGTTTTGGCTTTTGCCGGAGATTCCACAATAACAATATTCTTTCCCATTTTTGTACCAAGTTAGCAGATTAATTAACAAAATTCGGTGCAAAAGTAATAAAATTGATATTGATAAAACTATTTTTTTGATATAAATAGTTGTTTTTTATGGTTTTTACAGAAAAGTGTGAAAATTAATGCAAAAATATTTGGTTAATTGAAAAATACAGATTATCTTTGTTCTTAAATAGGAATTATTCCTAATAAATAATAAGTATAAGTGGATAAATCAATAATTTCATTACAACAACTCATCGCAAATAGCGGGATGAAAGTAACTCCCCAGCGATTAGCCGTATTCGAAGCTGTTATGTCTATGAGGACTCACCCCACAGCTGATGCCATTATTGCACGTGTTCAAGAGCAGCATCCTCATATAGCAGTGGGCACTATATATAATGTGTTAGATGCCTTGGTAGATAAAAAATTGATTGTACGGGTAAAAACCGACAAAGATAGCATGCGGTATGATGCTGTTTTGGACGATCATCATCACTTGTATTGTTCGCAAACAGGAGAAATAGTTGATTATTATAATCAAGAATTAAGTTTGATACTTACGAATTATTTTAAAGAAAGAGGGATACCTAATTTTGAAATACAAGATATTAAATTACAAATAAACGGAATATATAAACCACAATAATAATAAAAAAACAAAAAGATTATGGAAAACAATCAAGAAGTGTATGCTATGCCACGTATTGGCGAAAAAGCTCCCGTTTTTAAGGCTGTTACTACCCAAGGTGAAATTAATTTCCCTGCTGATTATAGCGGTAGTTGGGTAATTTTATTTAGTCATCCAGCCGATTTTACTCCTGTATGTACGTCAGAATTTATGACATTTGCTACTATGGAAAAACAGTTTAATCAGGCAAATTGTAAGTTGGTAGGACTTTCAGTCGATGGTTTGTATAGTCATATTGCATGGCTACGTACTATCAAAGAAAAAATTGAGTACAAAGGGATGAAAGATGTAGAGGTAACTTTTCCTCTTATTGAAGATATTACGATGGAAGTAGCCAAAAAATATGGCATGATGATGCCTGGCGAAAGCAATACAAAAGCGGTAAGAGCTGTATTTGTAATTGACCCACAGGGAATTATCCGAACAATTATTTATTACCCATTGAGCTTAGGACGCAACTTTGATGAGTTGTATAGAGTGATATTGGCATTGCAAACAGCTGATGAGTTTAAGGTAGCGACTCCTGCTGATTGGCGTCCAGGTGATGATGTGATTATTTCACCAGCAGGTTCGTGTGGTACTGCCAAAGATAGAATGGATGGTAAAGAAGATGGACTGGAATGTAAAGACTGGTTCTTCTGTACCAAAAAACTTGACAAAGACCTTGTGTTGGGTAAAATTCTTAAGAAATAGTATTTCAACTTTCCAAAAAAGGATAGAGCTACTCAGTATGAGTGGCTCTTTTTTTGCATAAAAGAGAGTTGTAAGCTAAAGTATGAACAAATTATACAATATGTTGCAACGATCTTTTATGTTGGTTGCGTGTTATAGTTATCCTTTTTTTTTCTATATTCTTGTGTCAGAAGATTATCATAAAGAGTATTTTTTTCTACGTTTGCATAAATAGTAGTACGTTGGTGTAATGTTTTTTTTGTTGTCAGTTTATTCTATTTTCTTTGGGATGATAATTATACCTTATGTTACGTCTATGAAAAAACAACTTAGTGTGCTACTGTTTTTATTGTGTGTATGGTCAGTTGTATTGGCTCAACACAGAAAAGAGTTTACCATTGTGCAAACAAGTATCCCGCCTAAAATTGATGCTGTTCCTACCGATACTGTATGGGATGCAGCATATAGTATTTGCGATTTTATTCAGCAGAGTCCTACTAACGGTGGTGTGCCTTCGCAACACACAGAGGTAAGAATGCTATATGATAATGAAGCAATATATGTGTTGGCAATGCTGTATGACACTAAGCCTGATTCTATTTATGCTGAAATAGGGGATAGGGATTCGGGCGATGAGGCTAATGCCGACCTTTTCTCGGTAGAGATAAACCCCTATAACGATGGACTCAATGCTACTGAATTTATGGTTTCGGCGGCAGGAGTCCAGATGGATTCGAAAAACGATTTACAGACCATGAACAAAAGTTGGGATGCTGTGTGGAAAAGTGAAGTTAAGAAAACCGACATCGGTTGGATAGTGGAAATGAAAATTCCTTTTTCTGCATTACGTTTTCCTAATACAAATACACAGGTTTGGGAAATTAATTTTTTTCGTCTGATTAAACGTAATGGAGAGGGTATAACATGGAATTTTGTCGATAAAAATAAAAATGGCTGGCTTAATCAAGCTGGCGAGATGCACGGCATTCGTGGTATTAATCCTCCATTACGGCTTTCGTTTATGCCCTATATTGCTACATACTATAATGATAATAAGTTTTTGATAAAAGGAGGATTGGATGTAAAAGTGGGACTCAATGAAAGTTTTACTCTCGATATGATGCTCATTCCCGATTTTGGGCAAACACGATCCGATGATACGTATTTAAATTTGTCGTCAGTGGAAACAAAGTATGATGAAAAACGACAATTTTTTACTGAGGGTACCGAGCTATTTAGCAAAGGCGATATATTTTATTCACGTCGAATAGGAGGTCAACCTCGCAACTATAACAAGGTATATTCATATACAAAGGAAAATGAAATACTACAAAGAAACCCATCTGAAACGAATTTATATAATGCAACGAAAATTTCTGGACATACTTCTTCTGGTTGGGGAATAGGTATGTTAAATGCTATTACAAAAAAACAAGTAGCTGAAATAAAAGATACTCTTACCGATGTTACAAGATATGTAACTACACAAGGGGTATCTAATTACAATGTGATGGTAGTAAATAAAGTTATTGGGAAAGAATCGTATATTAGTTGGGTCAATACAAATTTGCTCATTCCTGAGCAAAATTATGTGTCGAATGTGTCCGGTTTTGATTTTAAATATATGTTGAAAGATCATGCGTTTACTGGAGATGCATTTGTGAGTTATAATAAGGAAAGAGAGCTTTCTCCTATATCCAACGAGCTGGGTTATAGGGCAAATGTTACTATCTCAAAACTGAAAGGGACCTTTAGATACGAATACCTCGCAACTATTTTATCCGATTCATATAATCCTACAGATATAGGGTATCTTGAAAATAATAATATCATTACGAATACTTTAATTTTGTATTATTTAAATTATACTCCTACCAAATCAGTAAATGAAGTTACTAGTCAACTGGCTATTTATTACGATAATCTTTATCATCCATTATTGTATAGTAGATTAGAGTTGGCATGGAATTTAAAATTGTTATTTCCATCATTTAATTCAATAAAGTTTTATATTAGTGCAACACCTATCGAAAAGTACGACCATTTTGAACCACGTGTTGTAGGTTGGAAAGCAAAAGAACCTACCGCTGGCTATGTGGGAGCAGAGTATTCTTCTGATTATCGTAAAAAATTAGCTTTTTTTACAAATATAGGTGCTTGGAAAGCCTCTCAATACAATAAAAGTGCCCAATATTTTACATTGGCTCCTACGTATCGCATTAATGATAAGCTTGCACTCACGTATCAGTTTATAAGTAGTTTTTTGCAAAATGCTATAGGGTATGTTGATAAAAACAACACCAATGATTCAATCTTTTTTGGCAGAAGAGATATTTCAAATATTGAGAATATTGCACAAGTCAAATATTCTTTGTCAAACAATAGTTTGCTAAATCTTCGATTACGTCATTATTGGTCAAATGTAGACCATCATGCATATTATCTTTTACAGCACGATGGCACATTTCAGTCAACTATCAGGGAGGCCAATTATAATACCAATGTTAGTGCATTAAATGCTGACATAAGTTACACGTGGCGTTTTTTGCCCGGAAGCGAACTATCATTGGTTTGGAAAAGATATTTTTATCTGTACAACCAAGATGTTGCTAGTAGTTATGTCAAAAATTTGCAAAACGTATTAGATTACTCTCAAGTAAATAGTGTTTCACTAAAATTGATTTACTATATCGATTATCAAACTCTAAAAACAGCAAAGAAAGCAATTTTTCTATGATTATTATCTCTAATATTACGGGAGAATCTTATTTTTGCCTCAAGCAATTAATTTTTTTACGCGTGTTTGTTTATTCCCTAAAATACGTTCGTAATGTACAGCGACTTCTTTTACAACATCTTCCCAAAAACGGGATAAAGTTTGGGAGGCTTTTTCTCCACTTCCTGTAATACTTGTTTATTATGTGTAAATGATTCTATGAAAGATGCTAATCACAGAATTTTCGTAAAGGGTTGCTTTCATCTTTTTTTGTGGCATATATACCTACATTATTATACTGAATAATGTGAGAATTTTTTCATCACCTTTTCGTAATACGTTTTAGACACAGGTATGTCTGGCGTTTGCAGGGCATCTAATTCTAGAAAAATACCATCCTTGGTTTTTCTCAACACCTTTACTCTATCTAAATTAACAATATATGACCGATGACAACGTACCATGGGAGAGTCAGATGAAAGATGTTCGTCCATCCATTTTAACGAATTACGAAGAAGGAAACCCGTTATTTTTGATTTATTGAGATAATGAATAGTTATGTAATTATCAGATGATTCAATGTACAGAACATTTTCTTGTGCTATTGAAATCCGCAACTCTCCTTTTTCATCATAAAAAGGAAGAATAGCTTTTTTTTGCCCATCGCTACCAGTTTCATCTTGCGAAAGTTTTAGTAATTGCAAATTTTTTTCTTTCCACGAAAAATACAGCCATAATATGGAATAAGGCAATAACAAAACTAAACTAGTATTGATAATAGAGTTTTGTAATATTACTTCAAATGCTCTTACGGCTCCTTGTTTGGGAACATACATGGAAAATAATGCATAAAACAAAGACATACTCACAATTTCAACTAAAATCCAAACTCCATAATGCCAGTAAAGGATAGGGTGTTTTTTAGAATATATATACATTATTATCCTACTAAGAACTACTACCAGCATGCCAGTAAGAATAATGAGGCTAGAAAAAAAGAAATACGACATGCTTGAGATATTTGGATACCACTCTCTTGAGCCAAAGGGCTGAAATAAGTTGATAAAAAACAACGAAAATATAGCAGTAAAAATCACCAACCGTGTGAGATTGGTTTTTTCGTACAAATAAGATGGAATAAGATTATTCATTATTTTTTTCTATTTAGAGGTAGATGCAAAAGTACATTTTCTAACAGATACATACAAACTTTTTTATCTAATTACTTTTTATTTTTACCCCTCTATGTCAATTTTTATCCCATATTAACGTCTCTTATCCCATTCCAATACTCTTCTTCCCTTTCATTTTGAGACTCAATTTTTATCACATTATTTTGTGTCATAAACAATAAACATATTTATATATAACCATTATGAACTACGTTGAAAGGTATACAGAACTAAACCGACTATTTTCAATAAATAATAGTACCTCGGTTATTTATACTCCATATGCTACTATACACTTCGCTTCTTTCGAAAGTATTCCAGAGATGTGTCATCATACTTCTTCTAATCACATTATTGATGTCGATGCTTTGATTAGTGAAAATACGCATTTTGTATACCCTATATTTATGCCACATTCAACTGTGCGATCAGGCAAAGCAATTTTACTACTGCATGGGTTAAACGAGCGTTCGTGGAATAAATATCTTGCATGGGCAGAATACTTGTGTTATACCACCAACAAACCAGTAATTTTATTTCCATTAGCCTATCATATCAACCGTTGCCCTAGTAGTTGGTCAAATCCTAGAGAGATAGCAACTATTTTTCATTTAAGGCGTCAACTTAATGGGAATGATAGGTATATAAGTGTGGCAAATGTTGTATTGAGTAATCGTATATCCGAAAAACCTCATCGTTTTTATTGTTCTGGGAGGCAATCTATTGCTGATATTTGTTCGCTAATAAGCACCATATACAAGGGTGTTCATCCAATGCTTCCAGATGTATCTACGGTAGATATTTTTGCATATTCAATTGGAGCGTTTGTTGCAGAAATAGCATTGCTTGCCAATCCGTTAAACCTATTTGATGATACCAAGTTATTCTTATTTTGCGGAGGTTCTGTTTTTAGTGCAATGCAAGGTAAATCTCGTGGTATTATGGATACCAATGCTTTTGATATGTTACATACTTATTATTTACAAGAACGGAATAACCATCTGAAACAATTTCAAAAAAACGATGCTATTGATGCCGCTTTTGACACCATGATTTCGGCACAATATAATAAACAAGTGCGTGAAAAATTCTTTTTATCAATGGGAAATAAAATAAAAGGGATAGCGTTATCTAAAGACGTGGTTATACCATATGCTGGGATTGTGGAAGCATTAGGTAGTGTTTGTGCTAACAATCAAATTACACAATTAGATTTTGACTACCAGTATTCACACGAAAATCCATTTCCTACTAATCATATTCATCAAACAAACGAAGTAAATGAGGGTTTTAATCAGGTTTTTTCTTACGCAAGAGATTTTTTTAGTTGATTAACACATATATATATATGCTTTTTTTACTCTTTTTGCAGTATAATTCCTGCTTAAGATTGGTCATACTCCCACTACAATTCTCTATTATTCCATCCAATCTCTAATTTTAGAAAAAAAGTTACTAGATTATCCCATTGATTTTAATGCAGTTAAGTAATTTGGGTAAAAATAGATTAAAAATAGTTTCTTAATTATTTGGAGAATCGGGAATAAAGGCGTTATCTTTGCACCCGCTTTGAGAGAAAAGCGGTATTAAAATTAAGGTGTTGGGTAT
>JAAYPI010000058.1 GCA_012519885.1 Bacteroidales bacterium | reverse complement strand
AGCAACTGGAGAGAAAGTATCCATTTTCTTTACTTTTTGGGGATTAAATACCATAAAAAAATCAAAGAAACCTGCTGTAAAAAAAGATATCTTTGGTAAAATGTTTGGACTTATGTTACCTGCTAGCTCCCAAAAACTCAATTTATCAAAAATGAGTATGTTTGGCATGGGGAAATATATGATGCGGTTTATAATGAAATTACGTGGTATTGATACCTTGGAATCTTTACGTCAACAAGCCTTGGAGAATGGTGTAGAGTTTATTGCTTGTCAAATGTCGATGGACGTGATGGGTGTAAAAAAAGAAGAGTTACTAGACGAAGTAAATATTGGTGGTGTGGCTACCTATATGGAACGTGCCGATAAATCAAATATTAATCTTTTTATTTAATATACTACTATGAAATTTTTATGTGCTTTACGCGATTTGCAACGTGCGATGGTGTTGTATGAAAATAGCTTTTTGAATGCTTATGGCATCTCATTAAACGAGGGCATGTTGTTATGTTGCTTATCTGATAAACAACTAAAAGCAACGGAACTAGCCGAATCCATTGAACTTACTTGTTCCAATTGTTCAAAAGTGATTAAACTGGCAGAAGATAAAGGGTATATTGCACGAAAAATTGGCAAAGAAGATAAGCGTCAGATGCTGTTCACGTTGACTGAAAGTGGAAAACAAAAAATAGTTGAAATTGAAACAAATACAATTGCTTTACCAGAAGTCTTACAAGATTATATCAAATGTTACGAAAACAAACCAAACTTAAATTAGTGAATGGGTAAGTGTAACATATACCCCAATTGTATGTGCTATTGTACCTGCTAATACAAAAAGGTGCCAAATACTATGAAAATACGGTTTGGCACTTTTTACATAAAAGTATACCCCAGCAGTATAAAAAATTCCTCCGATTACAATCCACAAGAAAACTGACAAAGGCATATTCTCTTGTAGCGGTTTAGCTACAAATACAATCATCCAGCCCAAAGCAAGGTATAAGAACAATGAAAACCATTTAAAACGTAAAATAAAAAATAGTTTATATACAATACCAATTGCCACGATAGACCACATAATAATCAAAAAAATAATTGCTGTATTTTTTGGTACAAAATGTGCTATGAATGGGGCGTATGTCCCAGCAATTAAAAAATAAATACTTATATGGTCAAATTTTTTAAGTATCATTTTTCGTTTAAGGTCTGTGGTAATATGGTAAAGCGTAGATGAAGTGTATACCGCTAACATGCCAATTGCAAAAATTGCAACAGAAAGGAATGGCATTAAATCATTGGCATCGTAGGCAATATACATGCAATATGGAATTATGCATATACTCCAAATAATACCAACCAAATGGCTTATTCCATTCAATCGTTCTTCGTGTGGTGTTTGTGGTCTATTTTGCATAGTAAGATAAGAAAAAAAGGCTAAACTTACTTAGCTTAGCCCTACTATTTGATTAGATTATTCCTCCATATTATGATATACATTTTGTACATCATCATCATCTTCAATTTTATCAAGTAGTTTGTTTACCTGAGCTTTTTGTTCTTCTGAAAGTGTTTTCATATCGTTGGGTATGCGTTCAAATTCAGCACTGTGAATTTCAAATCCATTTTCTTCGAGGTATTTTTGTATGCTAGAATACGATTGAAATTCGCCGTATAAAATAATTTCTCCTTCGTCTTCTAGTAGCTCATCTACACCAAAATCTATTAATTCTAATTCCAAATCTTCTAATGAGACTGTTGGTTTTGGAGCAATTT
>JAAYPI010000057.1 GCA_012519885.1 Bacteroidales bacterium | reverse complement strand
TTCTCTACCGGGTAAAAACAATGAGTAGATGCTCGCGTGCCTACTATAGGGTGGCTTATTCCAAGACCTTAATATATAATGAATTCAAACTTCAAAATTATAAGGAGTGGCAATCATGTTTTTAGATAGGAGAATGACATTATGCAAAAATATGTAATAACCCGCTGCTTTACAGCAGATATGTCGCGCGAATATCTTCAGGAAAGATGTATACCATTTGTCTGTTTTCATTTTAACAGTGTAAGTACTGTCATTGGCTCGCACACCGGCCCTGGCACAGTGGCATTGTTTTTTGTTGGAGACACAAGGATGGTTGCCGAATAGGAGGTTTGAGAATGACAGGAAAATTTGCTGGAATTATACGAAAGTTTACGGTTGCTCCTATTATGGCTTTTATTATGCTCGTGATCTTGTATTTAAAAGATTCAAGTCTGTTTGGCGGCTTTACTAATTTTATTTTGTCAATTTTATTTCTTACCATTTTCCCCTTACTGGCATACCCGCTTCAACCTTTTATCAAGCAATATAAAAACAAAGGACGTGAGGGGCAAAGAACACTTGCAATGATATTTGCCGTAGCAGGTTATATTGGTGGTTGCCTTTCGGGTTTTCTCTTGCATGCACCTAAAAGTATCAGGATAATATATTTATGCTATTTATTATCGGGGGCTTTAATAACTTTATTTAACAAGTTCCTCCACTTAAGGGCAAGTGGGCATGCCTGTGGGGTAACAGGTCCACTTATCATTTTGATGTATTTTAGAATGACTGCTGGCTATTTAGGAGTTCCCATTCTTGCTGTCGTTTGGTGGGCGAGCCTTAAAATAAGACGGCACACCATTTGGCAACTCATTGGTGGTTCGATGATTTCGATAGTTTCTTTAGGAATAGCAGTGTATATGTGATTAATTATGTCTAAACGTACAGAGCCGGACAAGGTTGGCATCTTCTTTGGCCAATCTTGTCCGGTTTTTGTTGTTTACCTACACTCCTATGATGCTCCAAATATAAAGCGGTGCCGTCAAGGGGGGGACAAAAGGTGACAAATTAGGTACGTCCCCCTTTGTCACTGAAATAGAAAACCTGCCTTTACAAAAAGGCAGGTTTTCTTTTGCTTACTGCTACTTTACATTCTTTTCTATAAAACGATTTAGAATAGTAGCTACTTGAGCTCTTGTTGCATTAGCTGTTGGTGTTAAGTTATTGCCATCACCCTGTATCAGACCTTCTGCGTTTGCCCAGGATATGGCATCAAGTGCCCAGTTTGAAATTTCCTTTGAATCTTCATACTTGGATAAATCAGCCTTAGCACTTACATCATAGCCCTTGTAATTAGCATAGTTCATTAGGATTGTTGCTAATTGCTCACGAGTGATAGCATCCTCTGGGCCAAATTTGCCATTCCCATAGCCGCTTACAATATTATTCTCTGATGCCCATGCTACTGCATTTGCATAATATTTATTCCCTTCAACATCACTAAAGGAATTTGCTCCTGCTGATGGCGAATCTTCTAACCTGTGAAGGATCGTTACAATCATTCCTCTTGTAGTCATTTCATTAGGGCTGAATGTATTGTCGCCTGTACCCTTCATTAAGTCATTTTCATATACATATTTTACTGCCTCATAGAACCAATTGTCTTCCTTTACATCTGCAAAGGGATTAACCCATTTAACTTCT
This sequence comes from Bacteroidales bacterium, assembly GCA_012519885.1. Taxonomy (GTDB): domain Bacteria; phylum Bacteroidota; class Bacteroidia; order Bacteroidales; family Paludibacteraceae; genus JAAYPI01. The sequence goes on along the minus strand of JAAYPI010000057.1, from coordinate 938 downwards.
GTTTTTGTTTCATCTACGCCTACTACATAATACGACAAGTGGTTTGTGCTAAATGTGACCATACCATTCTCAAATATAGAGTTTAGCTTTTCCAAATCACCTTTTTCATTTAGATACCATACTGCTACTGGTTGTGGTCCGTCGTATGGTATTTGGAAGGTAAGGCTACCGTCAAAGTTTGTTATTTTCTTTGTGCCTGAGATAATATTTATCTCAAATACAATATCATCTTTTTTGATTGCTTCCTTTTGCTCATCTGTAAGTGTTGAGCTCGCTACTTGTTTTAACTCTATGGTCAAGTTTTCACCTGACTGGTCTGCAATAGATGCTGCTGCATCTTTATCCATTGTTATAGTGCCTGTAGGTAATTTTAGTGTTACATCAAAGCCGGCATCCTTAAAAGTTTCCAGTGCTTTCTTTGGTAGTGATACAGCACTTATATCTTTAACCTTTGAAAGATCTATAACCACTTCATTGCCCTTACTCTCTTCTATTATTTTGTTTATCTTAGATGTAGTTAGGGAAAGGGTTGCTATTCCTTTAGAAACTGTATAGTTTATGGGAACCTGCCCATTTGCTGCTGATACTGTAGCTTGGTCTTTTCCAATATCACTAGAAGAACCGCTACTGGAAGAACCACTGCCACCTGGCGTATCGTCATCCTCGTTACTTGTTTGCTTATCTTTATAGGTCGCTGTTACTGTTACTGCCTTTGCTGGCATAGTAAATGTTGTTGTAGATGCATTTGCATTGGTAAAGGCTACTCCATCTGCTGTTGTCCATTTGGCAAATACTTGGCCGCTTGGGGCGGTATCTGCTGTTATAGTTACTGTTGCTCCTACTTCATAGCTGCCTCCACCCGTTCCATTGTTTACCTCTACTTCATATTTAGTTATAGGTATTTCTGTTACTGTTACTGTTACTGTGGCACTATCACT
>JAAYPI010000056.1 GCA_012519885.1 Bacteroidales bacterium | reverse complement strand
TCTGTCCAAGCTAGGTTTGTCATTGCTGGTACATCTCCTACACATTCTACGGTTACATCAGCTGGTGCAGTTTCAAAAACAGGAGCTTGGGTATCGTCAATTGTTATTGTTTGCGTTGCTGTTCCCACATTACCGCAGGCATCTGTATAAGTCCAAGTTCTGGTTATTGTTCCACCACAAGTTCCGCCAACTAATGCACCATCTGTACCAGCTACGCTACCTGCACCATCGCAGTTGTCTGTCCAAGCTAGGTTTGTCATTGCTGGTACATCGCCAACACATTCTACGGTTACATCAGCTGGTGCAGCTGCAAAAATAGGTCCAGTAGTATCCACAGTCCGCACAATCTCCTGTGTACAAGTTTTTTCGCATCCATTGAGGGTAGCTGTATAGGTGCGTATTACGGTTTCTGTGCAACCAACTACGGAAGGTGTTCCATCCAAAAATGAAATTCCAGTAGCGTTAGTTGCTCCACCTTGTGTTCCAAAAGCAGCTAGCGTAACAGCTCCTGCATGCGAACCATTACATGCAAGTACATTCGCAGTGGGTGGACAAGTTAGGGTAATTTCAGGATGAAAAGATACTGTAAAAGTTAAGGTGTCTGATACACATGCTTCACCTTCAATCCCTACTGCAAATATCTTTGCTGTGCCTGTTGCTGTTGGGGTGCCCGAAATAGTAAGCTGTTTAGTGGTTGTATTGACAGAATAGGAAAGTCCTGCTGGTAAATTGATAACTCCAGCACTATCTGTTTTTACTCCTCCGTAAGTATAAACTACATCGCCAATAGGAGAACCTTCGCATACGGTTTGCGACGCATTGCCTGATGTACGTGTGATAGTTTGAGGCGAACAAACACAATCAGCAAAGGCTATATCCGTAATAGCATAATTATGGCAAACAGGGAAAATATCTTGTCCTACACTTCGAGCCACAGATATATCGCTCGACATGATTACCCTAAACTGTGGAATATTTGGTCCGCCATATTCGGTGGTATAGTCATAATACTTTTTATCCCAACCACTACCGTTTTTACTGCTACTTCCTGGTACGGGGTCGTCTGCAATATCATCCCATTTTCCAGTAGTGTAGTTCCATTGTTGCCACAGGTAGAATGGGGCACCATTAAATACGGTATTTATGCCATCATGCTCAACAGATAATTCCGTAACCAAACCACATTCAACCTCCAATCCTGCTTGAATAGATAGTTTTGGAACACAAGATGTAAATAAAATATCATCAATTAAAATGTCATTACCTACTCCAGCTTCTCCATTGTTGATTATCTGTAAGGTTAGCTCTGTGTTAGCACCAGAGAAAAAAGCGGTAGACCCGTGTACCCAACCATCACTGGCTTTGATATTATTTACATTGATACGAGCCGATTGTATTTCATCTCCATTCTGGTCGAGAATACGGAATTGTGTATTGATAGGTGCCGTGGACGATGGAACAGCTGCATTGGCAAACCAAGCAGAGAAATTCATATAAATATTGGCACATAAGCCAGTAATGGTTCTTTGATAAATAATCTCACCTTTGTTTTTGCAGTTCACAAATAGCATACCACCATGTGTATCCCCTGTATGGTCGGTTCTGTCGTTGTACCAATAATCACCACTGGTGCGTACATTTCCTAATACAGTAACTACGCCATCTACAATAGTTGATTGTCTTGTTCCTCTACCGCAATTACGAGGGTTAGCCACTACGGCATACCAACCATCGTGTACTTCTTTTCCCTCAGGGCTATATTGATAAACTGATGAATAAATATGAGGAGATGTTGTGCGTGCAGTAGCCGTAGGTAAAGTGCCAAAGGTTTCTGTAAAATGAGTTTGAATACTTCCTTGGCAGTTAATAACAACTTGTACCATATACGTAGCAGTCTTCCCATCAGATGTAACTCTATACGTCATATTGGTAAGAGGACTTGGAGATATTTCTTCATTGTATGTGCCAATGGTTGCTCCAGTATAAGGTTGCCATGTTGTACCACCATCGGTTGAATATTCCCATGTACAAGCAGAAGAAACATTATTCGCCGTTAATGTAATATCTGCTCCTTGGTTTATTGGATTAGGAAGGTCAGACGTAATATATACACTTTGTTCTGCTGATAAAGTGTAAGTAGTTCCAGATACGACTAGTTGTAAGCAGACAGGATCTCCTGTAGTAAACCCAGTAATAGTTAAATCTCCAGAACTACCACTTACATTACTTCCTGCTACAATCGCAACTGCACTTGACCATGTCCAGTCGGTATTTGGCAGCCCGTTTTCTTTTCGTAACAGTTTAAATGGTTTGGAGTCGTAAATAAAGCAAAGAGAATAGGTGTTGGTTCCTGTTTGCTCGAAAATATGTGAAGTTGGTGGACTAGTATTCCATTGGGTTGTTCCATCTATAACACCTCCCGTTACCGCAAAATTTATTACAGGCACAGGCGGTACATACGCTCCACCAGTAACACAATCTACTCGTGTTAATGTAGGGGTAGCATCAGAACTCATGGTGTAGCAACCATCATTACTTACGCCATTGACGTCATTTGTACTGGGAGGTTCGTTTGCCCCTGTTAGTTTAATACTCGTACACGTATTAATATTCCATTCCACCCAGCTTTTACCACTTGTATCCCAAGCAGGTGTAGTGGCAGCTGTCATCGTTGGGCGAGAACCCCAATCAGAACCAGTTCCTCCGTTCCAGTAATGTATGCGGACAGAACCCCAGGCGTTGTCGTTTCTTACTTTTATTGCAAAGGTATTTGCAAGACTGACTACTAAAAATAGTCCAATAAATAATAGGCGTAATACAAAATTCCACGAGAGGAGTGGGTACAAAAAGGACGTGCTAGTACGTGATGTATTCATACTATGTTGAGTTAAGGTTAGCGTAACAGTATATGCCCCAAAGTTAAAAAAAATAAATGAAATATAAAACTTCTTGAAAGAAAAAGTTTATCGTTTGAATAGTAGGGAGTTAACTAAGGTGTCTGAAAGTCTAGTTGTAAGGGGAAATGGTCAGAAATATCATAAGGATGAGTTTTTATTTTTAATGGGTTGATTTGCTTATTTGTAAAAGTATAATCAATACGATATCGGTAAAAGTTTTCGTGAAACGTATTGCCAAAACCTTTGCCTACTTGTTTAAAATTGTCTGTATAATGTTGAGTAATCGTTCTATATGTATATGAAGAAGGGACATCATTCATATCTCCACATATAATAGTAGGCATGTTAGAGTTTGTTGCGAATGTCATTAATGCTTCTGCTTGTTTGCCTCTTTTGCGTGACGCAGTATGAAGTTTCGATTGCAATCTTTTAGCAAACGATGGTATTTTATTTCGATCAGTTAAGCGTTTTATGTCTTTGTCTTTGCTGGTTAACCTGTTCGATTCAAAGTGAAAATTAATAATGCGGATTTTTTTGCCATCTAGCAGAACATCAGAGGAAATGGCTCCATGATATTCTGCAGGGATAGAAATGTGTTGTTTATTCGTTATTTTGTGTTTTGAAAAAGTGGCAATACCTTTTGAGATATGTCTGTCTTTATATAATATTTCTATATGATTGTATGGATAATCAGACAGTTGATTCTTTATGTCAGATAATGTAAACGGCTCGTAATCACTATATGCAAATTCTTGCAAGCAGATTATATCGGCATCAAGTTCTACCAAATAATCCAGAATATGATTGCCTGTTTTCGTTTCTTTTTCTTTAGGGAAAAATTTAAAATGGTGTATATTGTACGAAACCACGGAGTATATAGGTTTATTTTCCTCTGGAAAAGGCTTTTCAGACCAAATAATAAACGTATTACTAATATTTGTATAACAAAGGAGTAGGGCAAGAACAGAAAAAATAGCATACCACTTCAAATGGATAATCCACCATAGTACAAACAATAAATTGATACTAACAAAGGCTGTGAAAAGAATGTTAGTAGGAGCCAATACTGACCATATCGAGTCGGGAGACAATACAGAAACATAATTGATTACTAACAAAATCACTAATACAATGCTATTGAGCAATAAAAGAAATGCATTTGTCAACCACTTGAGTTTCATGTTGGTCGGTATTTTTTAGTTATTGTTTTTTTTATTGCTAATGTCAAACAGCATTTTTTTTTGTTCAGCACTCAAATTATCGTAACCTGATTTTTTTATTTGTTCTAAAATTTCATCAAGAGCTGCATTTTTAGCTTTTTTTTCTACATTCCATTCGGCATCTGTTTTCGGTCTGCCATATCTTACGGTAATTTTTGGTTTTGGTTGCACTAAGGTAGCTAGTTTATCAAGTAACCAACTAATGCCCGTAGTTAAATCGACTCGTTGGCGAACATATAAACTAGCAAACAATATGCCCGTAATGGCACCTCCAATGTGAGCAATACTCCCTCCAGCATTTACTGAGGTTACACCTAATACATCTACTGCAAATAAAACTAAACCAATGTATTTCAATTTAACACGCCCAATTAAAGCAAGTTGCACTTCATAATTAGGAGCGTATATCACCGTAGTAAAAATCAGAGCCATCACCGATGCCGAAGCACCTAGCAAATACGTGTGTTTCAATACTTCTTGGAAATAAGGAAACACAGAATACCCAAAAACATATAGGAATGCACCACCAATACCTCCCAATATATACACACCTACTAACTGTTTTTGGTTGAAAAATTGCAAAAAAATGGTGCCATACCAGTACAATACCAAAACATTAAATATAAAGTGAATAAAATCTACATGTAAAAACATATAGGTAATGATGCCCCATGGTTGTGTGATCCAATTCCCTATATATGCAGGCATTTCTATATATCGTATAGCAAAACTGATATCATGTTTGAACAAGGTAAAAATCAATAATACCAAACGAACCAATACAAACATGCCCAAGTTGATATACAACAAGCGTGTAAGATAAGAGCCTTTTTTAAAATTAGTTTTTATTTGAGACCACATAGTTATTTTTTTTCTTTAGTGTTTAAACCATTAGTATAAGGTGCCTTTTTTACGCCAAAGCAGAATTAACACTAAGCCGAATAACATACCCCCCAAATGAGCAAAATGAGCTATACTATCTCCTTGAAAATTACTTACACCTAAAAACAATTCCATAGCACCATAAAAAATAACAAAGTATCTTGCCTTAATGGGCACAGGTAAAAATAAGAGCATAATACGTGCATCAGGAAATAACATAGCAAACGCAAGCAATATACCAAACACTGCACCTGAAGCTCCAACTGTAATAGGCTGGTTCAGTACCATATTTTTTAGTTGCAACACTTCAGTGGTTGACAATACGGTAGATTCATTTACATTTAAGTAAGGCATTAATACACTAATATCACGATTATTTACATATTCGCCAAAGGCATTAGCAATAGGAACAAAATCAAACGACCATGTTATTTGTTGCACAATGGCAGCTCCAATGCCTGTTACAAAATAAAAAAGTAGAAACTTTTTTGTTCCCCAAATATATTCAATGTTTTTTCCAAACATATACAGGGCAAACATATTGAAAAATAAATGAAACAACGAGCTAGTATCATGTAGAAACATATACGTAACTAGCTGAGATACCACAAACTTATCTGATTGCCAATAATGCAAGCCTAACCAGTCAACGACATCAATACCTATTACACCAGGTAGGGTGAGAGAAGCCAACCAGAAAAGAATATTGATAATAAGTAAATTTTTTACAACAGGAGGTATTCCTCCTAGAAAAGAATTATTCATAACTTCCTACTTAATTGATGTACAAAAGTAGTTATTTTTTTATGGAAAAACCCTGAAAAAGCCACAGTTTGGGGAAATTTTCACCAAAAAGTATATTTTTTTTAAAAAAAGTATTGCAATTAATTAATTTTCAATTACATTTGCCAAAGTATGAAATTTTATTTTTAATTAATTTATTTTTTTAACCACTCTAAATCAAAAACATTATGAACAAAGCAGAACTTATTAGTGCAATTGCTGACAATTCAGGTCTTAGCAAAGTTGATTCAAAAAAAGCACTTGATGGTTTCATCGCAGCAGTATCTAACGCATTAAAATCAGGAGATAAAGTTGCCCTTGTTGGTTTCGGTTCTTTCGACGTAGCTGAAAGAAGTGCTCGTACAGGTGTTAATCCAGCTACAGGTGCCAAAATCAAAATTGATGCTAAAAAAGTTGTTAAATTTAAAGCAGGTGCTGAATTGGCTGACTTAGTTAAATAGGATAGCAAATAGAAAACACTAAATATTCTAAAAAAATGGGGTTTCAAAAGTATTGAGCTCCATTTTTTTTATTTACTACTATTTTCTTCCCAAAAAAAATAGTATTTTTGTTCAGTTTAAGTACTTATATAATTCCGTATCATTTTAGCTATATATATCCATGAATCTTACCCAACAAGTAGAAAATTTTATATTACAAGCAATTCCTCAACTTTATCATCAAGAAATTGATCTTTCTTTGGTGCAAATACAAAAAACAAAAAAAGATTTTGATGGAGAACTTACGGTGGTAACGTTCCCTTTTGTTAAATTAGCACGTAAATCCCCCGAAGCTATTGGGGTAGAGTTAGGAGAATGGTTAGTAGCAAATGCTCCTATAATAAAAAGTTTTAATGTGATTAAAGGCTTTTTAAACTTGAGTATAAATCCACGCTATTGGTTGCAAATGCTCCAAATGATTACACAAGATCCATATTATGGAAGTAAATTACCAAAGCCAGATGCTCCTGTAATGATGATTGAATATTCATCACCCAATACAAACAAGCCACTCCATTTAGGACATATACGTAATAATCTATTGGGGTACAGTATTGCCGAAATCCAAAAAGCGAATGGTTGGAACGTAGTTAAAACCAATATTGTAAACGATAGAGGGATTCATATCTGTAAATCCATGTTGGCTTGGCAAAAATTTGGTAATGGTGAAACGCCAGAGTCTTCTGGGATGAAGGGCGACCATTTAGTCGGAAAATATTATGTAATTTTCGACAAAGAGCATAAAAAGCAAGTTGCCGATTTGTTGCAACAAGGCATGTCTGAGGATGAAGCTAAAAAGAAAGCTCCATTAATGATAGAAGCCCAAGAAATGTTGAGAAAATGGGAAAATGATGATGTAACAGTACGTCAACTTTGGGAAATGATGAATAAATGGGTGTATGCAGGTTTTGACCAAACATACAAACAACTCGGTGTTGATTTTGATAAAATATACTACGAATCTGAAACGTATCTTGAGGGAAAAAATAAGGTAGAAGAAGGTTTATCAAAAGGCGTTTTTTATAAAAAAGAAGATGGTTCGGTGTGGGCGGATTTAACACAATACGGGCTAGACGAAAAATTGCTATTGCGTGCAGATGGCACATCCGTATATATGACCCAAGATATTGGCACAGCTAAATTGCGTTACGACGATTATCCCATTCAAAAAATGGTGTATGTGGTTGGGAATGAACAAAATTATCATTTTCAGGTATTAGCACTTTTGTTGGATAAAGTGGGCTTTTCGTGGGGTAAAGATTTAGTGCACTTTTCGTATGGTATGGTAGAACTGCCCGAAGGGAAAATGAAAAGTCGTGAAGGTACTGTTGTAGATGCTGATGATTTGATGCAAGAAATGGTACAAACAGCATTAGACACAGCTAATGAACTAGGGAAATTAGATGGTTTGTCCGTGGATGAAGTGCAATCCATAGCCAATATGGTAGGTTTAGGTGCGTTAAAGTATTTTATACTAAAAGTTGACCCTCGCAAAAATATGACGTTTAACCCAAAAGAATCAATTGATTTTAATGGAAATACGGGACCATTTATTCAGTATACACATGCTCGTATTCAATCCGTATTGCGTAAAGCTATAGATCAAGGTATTTCTATTTCGGGAGAAGTTCAATTACAACAAGATTTAGCCGAAAAAGAAATTAGTTTATTGCGTCTATTGGCTGATTTCCCTGCTGTAATAGAACAAGCAGGAAATGATTTTAGTCCTGCATTGATTGCAAATTATGCGTATGATTTGGTAAAAGAATATAACCAGTTTTACCATGATTTTTCAATTTTAAAAGAAACAAATGTAGCTGTTCGTCATTTTCGCTTGGTATTATCACGTGAAATAGCACGTGTTATAAAATCGAGTATGAGTCTACTAGGTATTGATGTGCCAGATAGAATGTAACACTTTAAAATGAATGCATATGAAAAAATTTAACTCATTTGTCGCAATTGGTTTGATAGCATTACTTGCTACTACTGCTTGTAATACGGCTCAAAAAGCATACAGAAAAGGAGATTATTACAAGGCAACGATAGAGGCAATTGCTCGTTTGCGGAGTAAACCCGATGATAGTAAGGCACAAACAGTATTGCTTAATGCCTATCCGATGGCACAGAAAACAGCATTGCGTGAAATTGAAAATGCCAATGTACGTGATGACTTGGATAAATATGATATTATGGTATATCAGTATTCACGTCTTAATAATATCGCAAATCAGATTTATGCATGTCCTAAAGCATTTGAGCTTATTCCTCGTCCTGCTGAATATCAGGCTGAAATTTCGGAAGCAAAAAAGAAAGCAGCTGAATTATTATACAATTTAGGTGAAACAGCTTTGTCGTATCGTACACTAGAACAATCTCGCATTGCATATAACCATTTCAATCGAGCTAACGAATATGTATATGGTTATAAAGATGTTTTTAATAAAATAGAAGAGTCATTGTATTATGCAACATTACGAGTATTGGTAGAAAGACCAATTACTGCAGGGAAATACCAGCTTTCGGCAGAATTTTTTAGTAATAATTTGATTGCAGAAATGACGCGTCAAAGTCAACATAAGTTTATTCGTTTTTATACTATCGAAGAGGCTCAAAGTTTGAAAATGAATAATCCGCATCAATTTTTAATTTTTGATTTTACTGATTATACGATTGGTAATGTGCGTGAAACTATCAAGACACAAGAACTAAAACGAGATAGTGTGGTAGTAGGAAAAGTAAATGTAGATGGGAAAAGTTATAACGCATATAATACCGTATATGCAAAATTTACTACCAATAGAAGAGAAATTTTATCAGCAGGAGTGTTGAGTGTTCGTATCATTGATGCACCAACTAATCGTATTTTGCAACATCAAAATTTTGTTGGAGAATATGTATGGTATACCGAATGGTCAAGTTATAGTGGGGATGAAAGAGCTCTTTCGGATAAACAAAAACGTATGACACAGTTGCAACCACAACTCCCTCCACCTCATCAAGATTTGTTTATAGAATTTACAAAACCAATTTATTCTCAGGCGCTTACTTTTGTGCGTTCGGCTTACAGAAATTATTAATTTATTCAATTTTTATATTATGACAACAAATAAAGAATTAATGCAACAGTCATTGCAAGTATTGCAAGGTAGATGGGGAACGCCTATTGCCGTTGCTGTATTATATTGTGTAATAGTTATGGGAGTATCAATGATTCCTTATGTGGGAACTGTTCTTTCTATAGTAGTAGGGGCTCCCTTAGTACTCGGATTTTATGAATTCTTTTTAAAATTATCTCGAGGAGAAGAGGTTTCAACAAGCATTTTATGGACAGGTTTTTCTTTTTTTGATAAATCGGTGTTAACCTATTTATTAATGTTTGTATATGTCCTTTTGTGGAGTTTGTTATTAATTGTACCTGGTATTATAGCTTCAATTTCGTATGGGATGGCTTTTTTTATTTTGGCAGAAGATAAAAATTTAACACCAGCAGAGGTGTTGAGAAGGAGTAAACAAATGATGTACGGCTATAAATGGAAATATTTTTGTTTAGGTCTTCGCTTTATTGGATGGATTTTGCTGTGTATTGTAACTTTCGGTATTGGATTTCTATTTTTAATGCCTTATATGCAAACAGCTTATGCAAAGTTTTATGATGACATTAAATCAGCATCTATTCCACAAGAATCAAACGAATTGTAGCGTTCTTGATGAGTTAGATAGATAAATAAACAAAAGAGGATTGTAAGGCAGTATGAACAATCCTCTTTTTGCTTTCCTTTATTTTAGTATGCCTTTCCCTTGACGAATAATCTCAAAGCTATCCTCGGTGCAATCTACAATGGTTGAAACGTCTAGTGTTCCGTATCCACCGTCAACAACACAGTCTACTAAGTGTCCATATTTTTCATCAATTAAGTCTGGATTGGTGGCATATTCTGTGTCATCTTCATCAATAAATATCGAAGTAGATAAAATGGGATGATTTAAGGTTTCGACAATTTTTTTTACAATTTTATTGTCAGGGATTCGGACTCCAACAGTCTTTTTTTCTTTAAATAAACGAGGTAAATTTGTATTCCCTTGTAACAGGAAAGTGAAAGCCCCTGGTAAGTTATTTTTAAGGAGAGCAAAGGTATCGTTGGATATTTTTGCATATTCACTGATGTGGCTTATTGTACTACATACGAAAGATAAAGGGACCTTCTTTGGGTCTATTTGTTTTAATTGACAAATTTTATTTACTGCTTTTTGATCAAAAATACTACATCCAAAGGCATATAGTGTGTCGGTAGGGTAGATAATAATCCCCCCATTCTCTAAAATATCTACCACCCGTTTTATCTCTTTTTCTTGCGGGTTTTGAGGATGAATTTTAATAATCATACGAGGCAATATAGTTTA
>JAAYPI010000055.1 GCA_012519885.1 Bacteroidales bacterium | reverse complement strand
GATACCATACGTGAACAAGAAATTCAACGTACAACTGCTTATGCAGAGGCTCAAAAACTGTTTGCCGACAAGTACAATATATCCATCATTCATACTCAGAAATAGAAACTACCATGGAGGAAACCTTGTTGCAACTTTTTTTGCGTGTAATAGGCGAACAGCCTACATCCGTTGTAGCATTGCCCATCGCTGGTTCTAACAGGAAATACCTACGTATGTGCACCAAAAAACAGTCGTTTATAGGTGTAGTAGGTACTGTACTCGAAGAAAATAAAGCGTTTATTACCATTGCTAATCAGTTTGTTTCCAAAGGCTTACCCGTGCCACGTGTAGTGGGTGTGTCAGATGATGAGATGTGCTATCTTGTTGAAGATTTGGGTAATGTATCGTTATTCGATTCGATTAAGAAAGGCAGAGAAACAGGAGAGTTTAGTGCACAAGAAATTGAGCTACTAAAAAAAACAATTGCTTATTTACCGTCTTTGCAAATTGAAGGGGCAAATGGTTTCGATTTTTCCATCTGTTTTCCGCAAGCAGCCTTTAATTACCGTACGGTGATGTGGGATTTGAATTACTTTAAATATTGTTTTTTAAAACCTGCTGGTATCGAATGTAACGAAGAATGGTTAGAAAATGATTTTGAACATCTGGCATCATTCTTGCTTCAAGATAAAAGTAACACGTTTATGTATCGCGATTTTCAGAGTCGCAATGTGATGATACGCAACGGAAATCCTTATTTTATTGATTTTCAGGGAGGACGAAAAGGTCCAATTCAATACGATGTAGCTTCGTTTGTGTATCAAGCCAAAGCCAATTTTTCGGCAGAAGTTCGTGAAACCTTGATTGCAAGCTATTTGGAGGCATTGTCGAAGTATATGCCTGTAGATGAGGTGGCTTTTCGCAAACAACTTGCATTTTTTGTGTTATTTAGGAATTTGCAAGTACTTGGAGCCTACGGTTTTAGGGGATTAGTGGAGAAGAAAAAGCATTTTGTAGAAAGCATCCCTTTTGCTATTCAGAATTTAAATGAAATCCTCAGAAATAATTATTTTGATACTCATTTTCCGTATCTCGTTAGCGTATTACAGCAATTAATCGTTCGCTATACACACCAAGCTACGTCAACCAGCCCATCGAACTTAGTGGTAAAGGTAAGTAGTTTTTCGTATAAAAAAGGTATACCCGAAGATACAACGGGCAACGGAGGTGGTTACGTCTTTGATTGTAGGGCTATTCATAATCCTGGTAAGTACGAGCAATATAAGCAACTAACAGGATTAGACAAACCCGTGATTGATTTTTTGGAACAAGATGGCGAAATTTTAGCCTTTCTTGAGCATATTTATGCATTAGCTGATAGTTCGGTAAGCAGGTATGTAGAAAGAGGTTTTTCTTCAATTATGTTTTCTTTTGGTTGCACCGGAGGACAACATCGCTCTGTATATGCAGCACAACATGTAGCCGAATATATAGCTACACGCTATTCTGTAAAAGTGGAATTAGTACATCGTGAACAAGGCATTAAACAACAGTTTAATTAGAATACCATACGTATGAAAGCGATGATTTTTGCAGCAGGATTGGGTACACGGTTGAAACCGCTTACTGATAGTATGCCCAAAGCTCTTGTACCCATTAATGGAAAACCGCTACTCGAGCATGTTTTGCTTAAACTCAAACAAGAGGGTTTTACGGATATCATCATCAACGTGCATCATTTTGCTGATCAGATTGTTCAGTTTTTGGCTCAAAACCAACATTTTGGACTCAACATTGCCATCTCAGACGAAACACAACAATTACTCGAAACAGGAGGAGGCATCAAAAAAGCATCTTGGTTTTTTGGCAACGAACCTTTTTTGATACACAACGTAGATATCTTGTCGAATCTTCCCTTAGCTGAACTTGTACGATTTCATACCAATAAACCCGATGCGGCAGCCACTTTGGTGGTAAGTAAACGTACTACAACGCGTTATTTGTTGTTCGATAATGATATGCAGATGAAAGGGTGGACGAATATACAAACCAACGAAATAAAATCTTCTTATCCACAAACCATTACACAAGCCTGTAGTGAGTATGCTTTTAGTGGCATTCATGTGTTTTCGCCCGCATTATTTCCCTATTTTGAGGCTTACCCTGCTAAATTTTCTGTTATCGATTTTTATATTGATGTATGTGGCAAGGCTGCTGTGTATGGCTACGTGCCTACCAATTTGCAGTTGTTAGATGTAGGAAAAATTGACAGTATTCAGCAAGCTGAATTGTTTGTGCAAACTATGTACTGAATTTTTTGTCAGATTATGTATTAAAAATTTTTTACGATTTCTGCCTGCTGGGTTAATACCCGTTAATGCCCAAAATCCAAGTATTAAAAATTGATAAAACCTAGTGATACAAGGTCTTATTGGCGTATTTTTTGTTTATTTTTGAGCATAAACAAACCCAATAAAAAACAATTTAATAATAACAAGTATGAACACAAAAAATGTAAAATGGCTTTGGATTGCGGTGGCTACTTTTGTAGTAAGTGTGGTGGTAGCTACCATTATTAGTTTTTTTATTGTCAAAAATCATGGATTGGGCAATCAAGCTTTTTTATCAAGCAAAGAGCATGCTCCGTCCACCTTTGTCGCCATGTCGGAGGATAGTCCCATTGCCTCGCATGGTTTTGTAAAAGCAGCCGAGGCTACCGTAAATACAGTAGTGCACGTACGAACAAAATCGCCTGCCAAGCAAGTTGCTTTTTCGCGCGACCCATTTTTTGAATTCTTTTTTGGATATCCCCAAATGGAACGCCAAGAGCCACGTATGCAAGAAGGAGCAGGTTCGGGGGTTATTATCTCTTCTGATGGGTATATTGTAACCAATAGCCATGTGGTAGCAAGTTCTACCAATATAGAAGTTACGTTGAATGATAAACGTACTTTTGAGGCGACCTTAATTGGCTCTGACCCCAATACCGATATTGCCCTGATAAAAATTGATGCCAAAGATTTGCCTGTGTCCGTATTTGGCGACTCCGATGCCCTTAGTGTAGGTGAGTGGGTATTGGCTGTGGGTAATCCGTTTAACCTCACTTCTACCGTAACAGCAGGTATTGTTAGTGCCAAGGCACGCAGCATCAATATCTTGTCGGGCGATATGAAAATTGAATCATTTATCCAAACAGACGCAGCAATCAATCCAGGGAATAGCGGAGGTGCGTTGGTGAATTTACAAGGGGAATTGGTAGGTATTAATACCGCTATTGCTACAACGACTGGAGCATATGCTGGTTATGGGTTTGCTGTGCCATCCAGTATTGTGCAAAAAGTAGTCGTAGATTTAAAACAATATGGCACTGTGCAACGTGCTGTGTTGGGTGTTCAAATTGCTGATATTACCAGCGAATTAGCCAAAGAAAAAGGCTTAAAAACCCTAGATGGTGTATATATCCATTCGGTAGTAGAGAATGGAGCAGCCGATAATGCAGGACTTAAATCCGAAGACATTATTCAGCAAATTAACGGCATAAGGGTAAATACGGTGGCTCAATTGCAAGAACAACTAAGTCGTTTTAGACCAGGCGATCAGGTTACTATACAGGTACTTAGAAGGAATAAAGAATTAAGTATGAGGGCTACTCTTAAAAATAAACTTGGCAACACAGACGTAGTGAGTTCGCAAGTGAATGCCGAAGAATATCTTTCGATACGGGTAAAGGAAATTGATAATCAAACTAAATCTCAATTAAGGTTGTCGTATGGTTTGCAAATTACCGAAATCAAAAAAGGTAAATTATTCGACCAAGGTATAAAAAACAACTACATCATTGTGTCGGTAAACAACCAAGCTATTCGCACCAAAGACGATTTGCAACAAGCCCTAGATACAGCCCTAAATGCTGCCGATCGCAATAAGGTATTATTTATTACTGGCGTATATCCCAATGGAGTAAGAGCCTACTATGCCATTAATTTGGACGAGTAAATAACCAGTCTGAATGATTAAATTAATAAAGCGAGTAACCTGTTTTGGTTATTCGCTTTATTGTTTTCTGATGGAAAGGATGTAATAAATAATTAAAGCACATTAAATCCCCTCAAAAAAATCAGCTAATGAAATATCGAAATACGTACACAAAGCGGATAGGGTACTAATGGTAATGTTGCTTTTGCCGGCTTCTATACGAGCGATATGTATATCCGTATCAATGTATAAAGTTTCTTGAGAAATTCCTTTCGCCTCTCTCAGTTGTTTTATACGCAGTGATACCGATTTAATTACAGCACTATCAACCCGTTGTTTGTTCATAACCCACAAAAGTGTAGTAATTAAAATAGTTCATTATTGGCTACACATAATCTCTCTTGAATAGTCTTAAAATATTTTTCGATTAATTCACTCCCCAAATAATTACGATTTAATTTTTTTGCAACAATTGCAGTTGTTCCTGTTCCCATAAAAGGATCATAAATTAAATCACCCTCATTAGAAAAGTTCTCAATTATAGTTTTAACTAATTCTTCTGGGAAAACGGCAGAATGCGTATCAGTAATCTTTTTCCCTCGTTTAATAAGCCATAAATCATCTAATTTCCCTCTATCAAAGTTTGCATTTTTAAATTGACGACTAATTCCATTATGACTATCGAAAACTAGAATTAATTCTGTTCGACGATTTAAAACCCTAGGAGCCATTGCAGGTTGGGCATAACCTTTATCCCAGATAATTATATCTTTTAGAAATTCAGATAATTCTCCAATAATTTTAAATATTGCTCTTTTGCTACCTGTAACAATTTGAATATTGTAAAATATCATATTTGAGGTTCTTATTAATTCTTTTAAAACGTTTAGATGAAATTTATAATATTCCTCAATAGGTAAATTATCATCAAAACCTTCATACTTTGTGCTAAATTCTTTTACAATTTGACGAGAGCAATATTCTCCATTGCGAATTCTCAGATTCATATTATATGGAGGTGAGGTTATTACCAAATTAATAGAATTATCTGGACAACGTTTTAATGTGTCTAGGCAACTTTCATTATAAATTTTGTTTACTTCCATTGAAAAAATACTTACTTATAGGTAGTTGCAAAGATACGTTATTTTATAGAACTTTACAAGTGTTTTAATCGTAAAAATATGTTAACTGAAATTGAAGTTTTTGTAATAAATAAAGTTAAAGAGTTTAGAACTCAAAAAAAAATCTCACAAGCGGAACTGTCCGATAGGATAGGAGTGTCATTAGGCTTTATTGGGAAAGTTGAGAGTTTTAAGTATAACTCAAAATACAATCTTAATCATATTAATAATATTGCAAGAGCTTTAGCAATTAGCCCAAAGGATCTTTTGCCGAAACAAAGTTTATAAGTTTATGAAAAATGTAAATGAGATAAAGAAGGAGTTTAATCGTATAAAACAAATGGGATTTGTTGAGTGTACAAGGTCCAACAATAAAGATGGAGGAATTGGAAATACATTTGAAGATTTGTTAGGAGTTAAAGAAAACAACAAAAAAGAAGCAGATTATAAAGGGTTTGAGGTAAAGAGTAAGAGATTGTTCAATAGTTCTTATGTTTCGTTGTTTACAAAGTCTCCTGATACACCAAAAGGAGCTAATTCATATTTGAGAGAGACATTTGGTGAAATAAGGGATGATCAACATTCTGATAAAAAGAAACTATATGCTTCTGTATTTGGTCATCGTTTTTCTGTAGTGTACTTAAAATACAAAATGAAATTAAAGGTTGATAGGAAAAACAGAAGATTGTTGCTTATAATAAATGATCTAGACAATAAGCTTCTTTCAACTGTTTACTGGAGTTTTGAAACATTGCAAAAAGCTTCAAGAAAAATGAAAGATTTATTCTTAGTTCTTGCAGAGGAGAGAATTCATAACAAAAAACAGTATTATCATTTTACAAAAGGAGAAGTTTACAAAGGATTTGATTTTGAAAAGTTTTTAAACGAGATTGAGAAAGGTGGTATTATGTTTGATATCAGAATAGGGGTGTATAATTCAGGCAAAAATTATGGTAAGACCCATGATCATGGAAGCGGATTTAGGGTCAAAGCGGCTAATTTTTCAAACTTATATTCTACTTTTGAGAAGCTTTGATTGTCAAGACTACCACTATATTCCGCGCGATTGTATCGCCTGCTAAAGACGAATAAATAAAGCGAGTAACCTATGTGGGTTATTCGCTTTATTTTGTAGAGGGGAAAGGAATCCGTGGTGCTAAAAGCAACTATTGGCACACATTCGATAAAAGAATGTGGCAACGCAATTATTGGGAACACATCATCCGTAACGAACTATCGTATCTCAGCATCTCGGGCTATATTAAAAAAAAATCCTACCAATAGGGCAAAAGATATATTTGTGTAAATTATGCGGTGTACAAGTTTAAACGTCTTTGTTGAGCCCCACTCATACAATCTAAAGGCATGCAATAATTCCTACTAACAATCATTTTTTTTTCATCACCAACAAACTTGCTTTTCTGTGTGTTAAAAATGCATCAAGTAGTTGCAAGTTTAGTAATATATCTGTATCTTCGCAGGTGTTTCTGAAGTGTTAATAAAAACAAAAAAGTAGCTCAGTAGATGAAAACAGTAACGATAACCGAACAACCAAAAATTGACGAAGTTATTCGTTCATGCCAATTTTGTTTTGTGGCAGTTGCTGATGTAGATGCCACGCCCTATGTGTTTCCAATGAATTTTGGCTATCAAGATGGGATTTTGTACTTGCATTCTGGTCCGCAAGGAAGAAAAACAGATATATTAGAAAAAAATCCAAAAGTGTGTATTAGTTTTTGTGCCAATGCGTCGTTGTATTATACTGCCGAGCAAATAGCTTGCACCTATTTAATGCAAACCAAATCGGTAATTATTGATGGGCAAGTTGAGTTTATTGCTGATGACGCAGAGAAAATACGTATCATGAACATTATCATGGCACACTATACAGCCAAAACAGATTTTCAATACTCGGCACCCGCTATCAAAAATGTTAGGGTATGGAAAATACAACCTACGCAAGTGTCTTGTCGTTTTTTAGGCGTACCACACCTAGAAGCCATAAAATTAGAAAAAGCTCAACATAATAAATAATCGTTTAAACTTAAAAAAGACAATGAAATCAATTAAAGGAACAAAAACAGAACAAAACCTGCTTATCTCTTTTGCAGGAGAAAGCCAAGCTAGAAATCGTTATACTTTTTTTGCTAGTCAAGCCAAAAAAGAAGGATTTGAACAAATAGCTGCAATTTTTACTGAAACAGCAGAACAAGAAAAAGAACACGCTAAACGTTTTTTCAAATTCTTAGAAGGCGGTATGGTAGAAATTACTGCATCGTATCCAGCTGGTGTTATAGGTACAACTGCCGAAAACTTATTGGCAGCAGCTCAAGGTGAACACGAAGAGTGGTCGAAAGATTACCCACTATTTGCTGATATTGCTGACGAAGAAGGTTTTCCTGAAGTAGCACAAACTTTCCGTGCAGTAGCATTGGTAGAAGAAATGCACGAAAATCGTTACTTAGCTTTCTTGAAAAATGTAAAAGAAGGAAAAGTGTTTGTTAAAGACGAAGAAGTAGTATGGCAATGTCGTAATTGTGGTTATATCGTAAGTTCTAACGAAGCACCAGACGAGTGTCCAGCTTGCAAACATCCACAATCGTATTTCGAAGTGATGAAAACAAATATCTAAAAAAAATATCTTAGAACATTCAATCGCTACATTATTTTGTGGCGATTGTTGTTTTTTTACTATATGCAAATTATTACTACTTCAGACGGTTCGCATTCGGTATATTCGCCACAATTTGATGAGGCGTATCATTCGTCGTTTGGTGCCATGCAAGAGGCTGAATACATCTTTATTAATAAAGGCTTACTGTACACTGCTAAAACATCCTTGCAGGTGCTTGAAATTGGTTTCGGTACGGGTCTAAATGCTTTTTTAACAAGTGTTTATGGCTGCAATATATCCATACATTATACAGGTATTGAACGTTTTCCATTATCAGTAGAGGAAGCAAATCAATTGAATTTTGCAAGTTTCTTTCCTGAACAAAAGGCTTGGTTTTCTGCCATTCATCAAGTAGAGTGGGGTAGTTTTCAACAGGTTAATGATAATTTTCAGTTGTGTAAAGTGCAAGCAGATGTGTTGCATATTGATTTTGCCAAAGAACAATATGATGTAGTGTATTTTGATGCCTTTTCGCCAGAAAAACAACCCGAGATGTGGACAGAATCAGTTTTTACACGTATATTTGAGGCATGTAAACCGGGTGCAGTTTTCACAACTTATTGTTGTAAAGGCTATGTACGTAGGTTGTTGCAAGGGGTCGGGTTTACAGTAGAGCGTTTACCAGGACCAATAGGAAAGCGTCAAATACTGAGAGCAATAAAGTGAAATATGAAAACAAAAACTTATTTTCAGCAACTTGTTACTTCGCTAAAAGTCAATAAATTTTACTTATTGCCGTATCTTATTGTATGGTTAATGGGTTTGTTGGTAGTGTTGCTGTATGATAAAATTGATATACACCAATTTACCAATCAACGTCCGTGTGGCATAGGTGATTCCTTGTTTCCGTATATTACTAAATTAGGAGAAACCTTTCCGTTTATTGTTGGAGGAATTTTACTCCTATTTCATCTACGCAAAGCTCTTTTTGTATTGTCAGTTCAGGTGGTTGGTGCAATTGTGGTATATACTCTAAAAAATCTGTTTAGGGCTCCCCGTCCTCGCATAGTTTTTCAAGAGTTAGGCTTGGATTTACATACGATTGATGGCGTTCGTTTGCATGCGTGGAACAGTTTCCCGTCTGGTCATACAATGGCAGCATTTGCTTTTTTCTTATCACTTGCCTTGATTGTAAAAAATCAGCTACTCAAATTCTTCTTTTTTGCCATGTCGTTGTTGGTTGGTTTTTCACGTATTTATTTGAACCAGCATTTTTTAGAAGATACCTTAGCAGGATCCTTACTTGCCGTTGTGATTGCATTGACGATGTACCCATTTTTTAATACCCAACAAACATGGGGAAACAAAGGGCTAATGTCTTTAGCAAATAAATCAACGAAATAAATCCAGTTTTTTATTGGCAAAATCTACGGTGATGTAATTATCGTAGAGCATACACACATGTGTAGCACAATCAATCGCTTGTTGTAGGATGGCTTCCCATTCGTGCTGTTGTACATTGCATAGGGTATCTTTTGCAATGTTCTGTTGCAACAGGGCAAATATTATTCCAGCATTAAAAGTATCTCCAGCACCGATAGTGCTTTTTGGAGCAATGGGTATAGAAGGTACGTGTAGCGAATAGGTGGGTGTAAATACCATTGCACCATTAGCTCCTTGTGTATAAATAAACGTTGAACAATGGGGAGCAATGTATTTTTGGTAAATCGTTATTGGGTCTTTTTCATCGTAAAGATGATCAAAATCCTCCTCAGAACCTTTTACAATATCGGCATACTTCATATTTTCAATCAAAGCAGGGAGTAATTCGTGGCGTTTGCTGATGTGTGTTTTTCTAAAATTTACATCGTAATACACCATCGTACTCTCTTTATTAGCAGTATCAAGTAATGTTGTAACTTGTTGCCTGACAGTACTATTTAAGGCAAAGAATGAGCCAAACAATACAATATCCTTGCTTGTAATGGGTGGTGTTTTATGTGGAGCTTTTTGAGCAGAATAATCTTTGTAAAAGGTGTAGTTTGCATTTTTGTTTTCATCTAAAAAAGCTAAAGATAAAGCCGTTTTAGTGCCATCAAATTGTGCTACATAATCCGCATTTACTTTGTTTTGAGCCAAGAAATCCAGAATAATCTTTCCAACAGTATCATCGCCTACTTCACTTATAAAAGCGGTTTGTTGTTGCAATCGACCAAGCGAAATGAGAGCATTGAACACAGAACCGCCCGGTTTGCCATCTATCGGACGATTGTTTTCAAAAATTATATCATAAACAGTTTCGCCTATTCCAACAACTTTTGGCATATTAAAACTTTTTGAATCCCATTATTTCTCTTACTTCGCGTAATGTTTTAGCGGCACTTATGCGTGCTTTTTCTGCTCCTTCTTTGGTTACTTTTGCCAGGTATGCTTCGTTGTTTTGTATATCAATGATGCGTTCGCGAATAGGAGAAGTAGCACGAATAATATCTTCTGCTAGTTGTTTTTTTAGGTCTCCATAACGGATATCGCAAGTGTTCCATTTCTCTTCAAAATGTGTTACTACTTCTGGGGTAGAAACTACTTTTAAGATAGTAAATAGGTTTTCAATATAATCAGGTTTGGTTGAGTTGGGTGTCGTCGGACCAGCATCTGTTAAGGCTCTTTTTACTTTCTTTTCTATTGTTTTGGCATCATCAGCCAAAAATACACAGTTTCCTTCTGATTTTCCCATTTTTCCACTACCGTCTAAACCAGGAATCTTGAGCAAGTCTTCTCCAAAATTAAAAGCAGCAGGTTCTCTAAAATATTCTACTTGATAGAAATTATTAAACCTGCGAGCAAATTTGCGTGTCATTTCTAGGTGTTGTTCTTGGTCTTTACCTACAGGCACTTTGTGAGCATTGTGTATTAAAATATCTGCTGCCATTAAGGTTGGATACGTTAATAATCCAGCATTCACATTTTCTGGTTGTTTGCGGGCTTTTTCCTTAAATGAGGCTGTTTTTGAGAGTTCTCCCAAATAGGCATGCATGTTGAGTAAAAGGTATAACTCAGGAATTTCAGGTACATCGCTTTGCACGTAAATAGTCGCCTTGTCGGGGTCAATGCCCGCTGCTAGGTATTCAGTCAACACATTGCGTACGTTGCCATGCATTTCGTGTGGGTTTGGATGCGTAGTAAGCGAGTGGTAATCGGCTATAAAAAAGAAACACTGGTATTCTTCTTGCATTTTTATAAAATTGCGTAAAGCACCATAATAATTTCCTAAATGTAAATTTCCAGTTGACCTAATGCCACTAAGTACTGTTTCCATAGTATCTATTTTTTTTAAGTTTTTTATTTAACCTGCCCAACCTTCTCTGTCGAGATTGCGATAATTGATGGCTTCGGATATATGTTCTACTTGAATATCCTTTGCATCATCTAAATCGGCTATTGTTCGGGCTACTTTTAATATTCGGTCGTATGCTCTTGCTGAAAGATTGAGCCGTTGCATGGCAACTTTTAATAATTGTTGACTAGTATCGCTGAGTTTGGTGTGCTCTCGTAATAATTTTGACGACATTTGTGCATTGCAGTGTACGCCATCATTCTCTTTAAAACGTTCCTCTTGTATTTTTCGTGCCTTTATTACACGTTCGCGTATTACTTCGCTGTGTTCTGTAGGTTTGGCACATGACAACTTTTCGAAAGGAACAGGCACAATTTCGATGTGTATGTCAATGCGGTCGAGCAGTGGTCCTGAAATGCGGTTGAGGTATTTTTGCACAATACCAGGTCCGCATACACAATCTTTCTCCGGGTGATTATAGTACCCACATGGGCATGGATTCATTGATGATACCAACATAAAACTAGCTGGATACTCAATGCTAAATTTTGAGCGTGAGATGCAAATTTTTCTATCTTCGAGTGGTTGACGCATTACCTCTAATACGGTTCGTTTAAATTCGGGTAGCTCGTCTAAAAACAATACCCCATTATGAGCCAACGAAATTTCGCCTGGTTGTGGAAAACTTCCTCCGCCAACTAGTGCTACATCAGAAATAGTATGGTGCGGACTGCGAAACGGACGTTTGTACATCAACGATATACCTTTTTCAATTTTTCCAGCTACCGAATGTATTTTTGTTGTTTCTAATGCTTCGTGTAAGGTAAGTGGTGGCAAGATAGATGGAATGCGTTTTGCTAACATTGATTTTCCAGCACCTGGAGGTCCAATCATAATAATATTGTGTCCACCTGCAGCTGCCACTTCCATAGCCCGTTTTACGGTTTCTTGCCCTTTTACATCCGAAAAATCCATTTCAAAATCACTAGCCATAGAATAAAATTCATCTCTGGTATGAACAATTGTAGGCTCAATCGTTGTTTCGCTATTTAAGAACCCAATTACTTCTTGAATATTTTCTACACCTAACACTTCGAGGTTGTTCACAACAGCAGCTTCTTTGGCATTTTGTTTGGGAAGAATCAATCCTTTAAATCCAGCTTCTCGTGCTTTAATGGCAATGGGCAAGGCTCCTTTGATGGGCATAATATTGCCATCAAGAGATAATTCTCCCATGATCAAATAATCGTTTATTTTCTCGCAGGCTATTTGCTCGGCTGCCGCCATAATACCCATAGCCAAAGGTAAATCGTATGCCGAACCTTCTTTGCGGATATCGGCAGGAGCCATGTTGATGATGATTTGTTGGCGAGGGAATTTATGCCCGTTGTATTGCAAGGCGGATACAATCCGTTCGTGGCTTTCTTTTACAGCATTATCGGGGAGTCCTACCAAAAAGAACTTTATTCCTTGCGATACGTTCACTTCAATTGTAATGATGGAAGCATCTATACCATGCACTGCGGCACCAAATGTTTTTACTAACATGAGAATATTTTAGGGTCAAACCTCGACTAATTAAGTCTGTGTTTAGAGTAGATTATACTTCGTGTTTTAGTTTAGCTATGATGGTTTCGTTTCCTACAACCTCTTCGTTTAAGTCAACCAATATTTCTGAATCAAGTGGTAAATACAAATCTACCCTCGAACCAAATTTGATAAATCCAAACTGTTGATTTATCTTGCAATTGTCGCCTACTTTCGCATAAGTTACAATGCGTCTGGCTAAAGCTCCTGCTATTTGCCTCATAAGTACAAGTTGCTTATGTTGTGTTTCAATCACTACTGTCGAACGTTCATTTTCTGTGCTCGATTTTGGTAAATAGGCAGCCATCTTACGTCCATCATGATGGGCTACATGGATAACTTTACCTGCTATTGGATACCAGTTGGCATGTACATCAAAAGGAGACATGAAAATTGATACTTGCAAACGTTTTTCTTTTAAATATTCATGCTCTTCTACGGGCTCAATAACCACAATTTTGCCATCGGCTGGTGCCACCACATAATGTTCGTCTGCTAACACAATGCGTTCAGGACTGCGAAAGAAATGCGTAAAGAAAATAAAAAAACCTATTGAAATAACAAGGGCAATTGTAGGTACTATAGCATTGTCAAAAATGAAAAACAACAGCGTATTAACAATCGTTAGGGCTAAAAAAAGAACAAGGAGCAACATTCGTCCTTCTTTGTGGATTTTTATCATAGTATTTTTTAAATTAGTTGTAAGAAAAAATATATAATAGGAGCCAATAATAACAAACTATCAAAACGATCAAGTATTCCTCCATGTCCAGGAAGTATGTTCCCAGAATCTTTCATGTCTACTGTTCTTTTTAATAGGGACTCTGTTAAGTCGCCCCATGTTCCAAATATAACTATTAATACTCCAAATAATAACCATTTCCATATGGCAATATCAGGGGTAAAATAGGCAAAAATTAATGTTGCAGCCAAAGTTAATACAAATCCACCAATAAATCCTTCCCATGATTTTTTTGGTGAAATACGCTCAAACATACGGTGTTTACCAAACATTACTCCTACCATATAAGCACATGAATCATATACCCATATTAACATAAATAATGCAAATAACCAATATATTTCTGCAAAGGCAATTGCATTGAGGATGCTAAAAGGGAAAGCTATGAAAAATTGACCCAGCACGATAAATGCAATATTGTGAAATGGATTGGCTTGCTTTCGGTATAACTCAGCTATTATAACTCCTACAATACCAACTGCATAAAACACAAGGATTGAATAGTGAGCAATTCCAGCTGCAAGTAAAAATGTACTTATATATAAAATCAAACCCGTTGCAATCGGTAGCCCTGTTATTAATGTTACTTCTTTGTATTGATTTATTATTCTGTAAAACTCAAATAGAGCAATTGCCGTAAATCCAAAAAATAAGATTGAAAATGTATAATAAGTAGCTTGAAAGTAAATGCTAAGCAAGATACTTGCAACAAACATAAACCCCGTAAGAGTCCGTTGTATGAAATTTTTAATCATAGAGTCGTTGTTGCTTCAGTAGTTGATGTATTTATTTTATTTTTTTCACTTTCACTAATTAATTCATCCATACGGCTTGCCCAAGGACGTTTACCGAATATTTGTTCCATATCTTCCGCAAATATTACTTCTTTTTCAATCAACAATTGAGACAGTTGAGCATGATTCTCTTTGTTGTTAGAAATGATTTTTTTTGCTCGTTCATATTGTTCCGCTATTATTGATTGAACTTCTGTATCAATAATTTCTGCAGTTTTTTCGCTATATGGCTTTGTAAAAGAATATTCTCCTCCTGTGGAGTCAAAATAACTTACATTGGATAATTTATTACTCATTCCATAATATACAACGATAGAATAAGCCATTTTTGTAGCACGTTCTAGGTCGTTTAATGCTCCAGTAGAGATACGGTTAAATACAACATCTTCGGCGGCTCTACCACCTAATATGGCACACATTTCATCTAGTATTTGCTCTTTCGTGGTTAATTGTCGTTCTTCTGGCAAATACCACGCTGCTCCTAGTGCTTTGCCTCTCGGAACAATGGTTACTTTTACCAATGGATTAGCATATTCAAGCAACCAACTTACAGCGGCATGTCCAGCTTCGTGAGTCGCAATAGATGCTTTTTCGGCGGTAGTGGTGATTTTATTTTTCTTTTCCATACCTCCAATAATTCTATCAACTGCATCCAAAAAGTCTTGTTTTTCTACTACTTCTTTGTTTTTTCTGGCAGCGATTAATGCGGCTTCATTACATACGTTAGCAATATCAGCCCCAGAAAAACCGGGTGTTTGTTTTGCTAAAAACTCGATGTTTAGTTCAGGCGACAGTTTTAACGGACGTAAGTGCACGCCAAATATTTCATTACGCTCATGCACGTCAGGCAAATCAACGTGTATTTGTCGGTCAAAACGACCTGCTCGCATCAGTGCTTTATCTAATATTTCAGCTCTATTAGTTGCAGCCAAAATGATTACCCCACTATTTGAGCCAAAGCCATCCATTTCTGTAAGTAGTTGATTCAGTGTGTTTTCTCTTTCGTCATTTGAGTTGAAAGATGGGTTTTTTCCCCTAGCTCTACCAATGGCATCAATTTCATCTATAAAAATGATACACGGAGCTTTTTCTTTGGCTTGGCGAAACAAGTCTCTTACGCGCGAGGCACCTACTCCTACAAACATTTCTACAAAGTCTGAACCCGACATCGAGAAAAATGGTACGTGAGCTTCTCCTGCAACTGCTTTGGCAAGAAGTGTTTTCCCTGTTCCTGGAGGTCCTACGAGTAAGGCTCCTTTAGGGATTTTTCCGCCTAAATTTGTATATTTAGAAGGATTCTTTAAAAAGTCAACAATTTCTTGTATTTCTTGTTTAGCTTCGGCTAATCCAGCAATATCTTTAAACGTTACCGACATTGTGTTAGCTCCTTTGTCGAATAATTGTGCTTTTGATTTACCAACATTAAACACGTTACCTCCAGCACCTCCACCACTCATCCTTCTCATGATGAAAATCCAAATTATAATGATGAGTATAAATGGACCAAACGACCAAAGTAAGGTGTCAAGATAATTCTTACGTTCTTCGTATTTTATGTCTGTTTTTATGTTTAAATTCTTGTCATTATCTGCTACAAATTCTTCCATTTTTTCGGGAGAAGGAATTGTTACAATTAATGAGTTTACTTTACCTTTGTCATCGCCAAAAACAGTGTTTAAAATTGATGAGTCTTGTTTGATTACTACTTCAGCAGCATTCTTATTGGTGATTACAACAATCGATTCTACGTATCCCTTTTCGGCATAATTTCTAAATTCAGAATAAGATACTTCTTTACTTGCATCCGAATTCATAAATATATTTAGAGCAATTAGTACGGCTGCAATTATACCATAAAACCAATACATATTTACAATAAATTTCCCTTTGGGTTTATTATTGTTTGGTTGTTTGCCTTGTTTATTTTCGTTTTCCATGTTTTTTCCAAATAATCTTAATCAATATTGATTTTTTTTATATATCAGCAATTTCTGTTAGTTTAGCATCTTGCCATAAATTCTCTAAATCATAAAATTTACGCGGTTCGCGTTGCATAATATGTACCATTACGTCACCATAATCCATTACCACCCATTCGCAATTTTCTAAACCTTCCATGCCCAATGGTCGTTCTTTTGTTTCTTTTTTTACGTAGTCTTTAAGTGAACTTGCAATGGCATCAACTTGGGTATTTGATCCCCCTTCGCAAATGATAAAATAGGAACAAATGCTGTTGCTTAGTTTTGAGAGGTCAGCTACTACGATTTTTGAACCTTTTTTTTCTTGTATTCCGGCAATTATGCTGTTTACTAATTGTTGTGTATCTGTCATATGGTTAATTTTTCTGCAAATATAGTTGTAAAGTATGGATAATGAAATATTTCTGTTTTAATTACCTCTATTTTTTGAGATTACGTAAGATGTTTTCTGTAATTGTATCAAAACTTGTGCCAACAATACTATTTTCGTTAATAATAATAGGAGAACCACTATCTCCTGATTCGCAAATGCTCTGAACAATAGGTATTTGTCCAAGAAAAGGTAATTTCATGTTTTCAGCAAGATTTTTCATCCCTTCTTTTCCAAAAATATAATATTTGTTATTTGGCAGTTCTGCTGGTGTAAACCATGACATATTTTCTATTAAACCTACTATGGGAATATTTATTTTTTCATTTAAAAACATGTTTATGCCTTTCACTGTATCCAAAAGGGCTACTTGTTGAGGAGTACTTACGATAATGGCTCCGTTTAAATCGATGGTTTGCAAAAGCGTAAGGTGTACATCGCCTGTTCCTGGTGGTAAATCGATTAAGAAAAAATCTAAATCGCCCCAAAGGGTGTCATTTATAAGTTGTTTCAGGGCATTGCTTGCCATTGCTCCACGCCATATAATGGCATTATCTTTTTCTATAAAAAAGGCAATAGAGAGGATTTTAATACCCATTTTTTCTACGGGGACAATCCAATCTTTACCATCAATAACTTCTACAGTTGGTCTTTCTTCTTCAATGTCAAACATTTTTGGAATGGACGGTCCATAGATATCTGCATCAAGCAATCCTACTTTGTATCCTTTATTAGCCAATGCTACTGCTAAGTTTGATGAAACAGTTGATTTTCCAACACCTCCTTTGGCTGAAGAGATGGCTATCTTGTGTTTAATATGGGTTAAACTTCTTGGATTTAACATTGGGTTAGGAGCAGGTAGTGCTTTGATACTAATATTCCCTTTGATATCAATATCTTCGCCTACATAGGTTAATATAGCTTGTTCTGCCGCTTTTACTAATGATTTTGCAAACGGATCATTCGCTTTCAGTATCAGAGAAAATGACACTTTATTTCCTTCAATACGAATATCATCTTCAAGCATTTCATTCGTAACAATATCTTTATTATTACCAGGATAACGCACTTTTCTAAGTGCATCAATGATGAGTTGTGGATATATAGCCATGGTTTTATCTGTTTAATTAGTAGATTGCATACTCCGTTTGCTTCTATTAAAACTCCTGTAAGAGTCGTGTTCTATCTCTTCTTCGGGTTCTAGCAAGGGGGTATTTTTATTTATTTTAAATTGGATATATTTGATACTCAATCCTCTCTCTATCCATTGTTTTTCGTAAAAAGTTTGGATGGAAAGGATTTCGTTAACCCAATTAGAATGATACAAATCGTCAGTCTGAAAATGAATGTCTAATGCATTTTTCTCAATCATTAATTGTGTATAGGTATACAGGAATGGACTGTCTGTTTTTAGGTGAATCAGCCCGTTTGGCTGTAGAATCTCGTTATACAGTGCCATAAAGCGGGTAGATGTTAATCGCTTGCTCGCTTTTTTCATTTGCGGGTCGGGAAAGGTTATCCATATCTCTGACACTTCGTTTGTGCCAAAAAAATGTGTAATCAATTCAATATTTGTACGAATAAAAGCAACATTGTTCATCTTTTGTTCAAGCGAAGCTTTTGCTCCCGTCCACATACGTGCTCCTTTAATGTCAATGCCAATAAAGTTTTTTTCAGGAAATAATTTAGCCAATTCTACCGTATATTCGCCTTTGCCACATCCCAATTCAAGTACAATTGGATGATTATTCTGAAAGAAATTCGTATGCCAATGATTTTTTAAGTGAAATCCTTGTTCTTGAATCTTGCTGAAAGGGAACTGAAACACATGTGGGTAAGAGTCCATGTCCTCAAATTTTTTCAACTTATTTTTTCCCATATTATTGACGTTTTACTATGCGTAATCCTACGCTTTCTATTCCTTTTAGTGAAGCACTTCTCATTCCTTGGTAAAGAGAAAAAGAATAGGTGCCAAGCTCTGGGAATTTAATATTTTCCAAATATAAGCCAGATATTTCTTTCGTAGAGCTTATGCCTTTCCCCAACCATTTTCCCGTATTGTCTGCCAATAAAAATTCCAATGTATCTTTTGCTACAATACCAGAAGGGCTAGTTGATTCGACAAAAATCCAAAAGTTTTGATACGCATAATCTGTGTTATTACGTACTTGAATCGTAATGTCATATGCTGACAGTGTATCGTTGATTTCAGTTTCAAAGCGAACAGGGGTGCCAAAATCCCATCCAACAGTAGCTATTTTATTGTACTCATTATACACTGATTTTTCCCCACAACTTTGTAAAGAAAAAAGCAGCCCCACCGATAAGGCAATTAGCAGATTATTGCTGTGATGAAGTATTTGTTTCATTTGTAGATGCATTTTTATGTTTTCTACGTTTATTATTTCGTTTTTTTGATTTTTTGTTATCAAAACGGGTTAAACTTCCTTCTTCTAAGTCAGTTGCAAAACTTTTAGTTTCTTCTTCCTCTTTCTTTGTTTCTTTGATATTGCCTTGAATAGCAGGACGTACTCCTTTTTTATTTAGAGCAATTATTTCCTTTACTTTATCAAGAGATAATTCAACTACATTTTTTGGAAAATTTGGAGCTTGAGAATATGCCATCTTTTTTTCAAAAATATCTAATTTAAAGAAATAATAGGTGCAATCTTCTCCTTCTAGTTGAATGTCCCTTGAAGGAAATTCTTTTAAAGCTTCTGTATAGGTAGAAAGTTCGTAATTTAAGCAACATTTTAGTTTAGCACATTGTCCTGCCAATTTTTGTGGATTTAATGATAAATCTTGTACACGTGCAGCATGTGTGCCAACGGATGAAAAACTATTTAAAAAAGTAGAACAACACAGCTCTCTACCGCACGGACCTGTACCTCCAATACGTCCTGCTTCTTGACGAGCTCCAATTTGCTTCATTTCGATACGCACTTGAAATGTTTCAGCCAATACCTTGATAAGTTGACGAAAATCAACGCGTTGTTCTGCAATATAATAAAATATTGCTTTGTTCCCATCTCCTTGATATTCCACATCGCCAATTTTCATATCTAGTTTAAGATCTTGTGCAATTTGACGAGATTTTAACATGGCATCGTGTTCTTTTGCCTTGGATTCTTCCCACTTTTCCAAATCAGTTTGCTTTGCCTTACGATAAACCCGTCTTACTTCAATGGTTTTAGGGTCAATGCCATTCTTTCGCATTTGTCTGTCTACTAACAAGCCAACTAGGGTTACTGTTCCTATGTCGTGTCCAGGGGTTGATTCTACAGCAACAATATCTCCTTTTTCTAGTTTTATATTGGTCGAATTAAGATAATATCCTTTTCTCGTGTTTTTGAATTGTACTTCTACAAAATTACAATTTATCTGTGTTTCGGGGATATCCGAAAGCCAGTCGTAAACACTCAGCATTTGCAGAGAGTTTTTTTTGCACCCGCACACTTTAATGCCACAGGTTGATTTCGCTAATTTATATTCCATAAGTTTGTTTATTTAGTTCTGTTTGATTTGAGTCATTAATTTTAATCCCAAATCAAAAAATACAAATTTCCCTTGTACGTTTTGCTCAATATCGGTTGCTGCATCTGCAAAAAAATCCATCAATGCTTGAATATTTTTTTCGTTTACAAATCGTGCAAAACCAGAAGAAAAATTTTCTTCATAATCAATTAAATAATTTAGTTCGTTTATTTCTATATTTTTAATAAAACATTCGCGTGTAATGTGTTGAGCATAATCGAGAAAACTTTTTTGTTTTTCCCTACCCATAGAGGACGATGTCATTTCTTCTGCCCATTTTTTTGTTGCTAGCACATCGTTTTTATAAGCATAGCGCATTATTTCTTGATAGCGAGTAAAGTTAAGTTGCGATTCTTCTGTTGCTTTGATGATCGAAAGGGCTTTAATATAATTGCCATTTGCAATTCGAGCAATATTGATAGAATTTTCTTTCGAAATAGAGTGCTTTGCCTGTAAGTACGAACTCATTGTATGTGTCTCAATCAACGGTATTTTAATCATCTGCGTACGAGATATAATGGTAGAAATAATTTTTTCTACTTGTTCACTTACCAAAATAAATAATGTTTTTGTCGGAGGTTCTTCGAGTATTTTTAGTAATTTATTAGCACACGTAATGTTCATTTTTTCTGGCAACCAAATAATCATTATTTTATATGCAGACTCGTATGTGGTTAATTGGAGCTTACGTAGTATTTCATTGCTTTCGTTTGCATAAATAGTAGCTTGTTTATTTCCTGCTCCAATATTATCCATCCACTGTTCTAGGCTAAAATAAACATTTTTCGTTACAAATTCTCTCCATTCGGGGAGTAAATCATCGCAAATTTCTTTTGTTTTACCATCTTTTGCAAAAGGGAATACCATGTGTAAATCAGGATGAATGAGTTTTTCATACTTTATGCATGATGAACATGTGCCACAAGAATCGTGTTCTCCCTTATTTAAACAAGACACATATTGGGCATATGCAATAGCTAATGCTAGCTTCCCAACTCCTTCTTGCCCCAA
The DNA here is from genome assembly GCA_012519885.1 of Bacteroidales bacterium. Classification (GTDB taxonomy): domain Bacteria; phylum Bacteroidota; class Bacteroidia; order Bacteroidales; family Paludibacteraceae; genus JAAYPI01. The sequence continues at coordinate 10,684 of JAAYPI010000055.1, read as the reverse complement.
AAATAATTGTGCATGAGATATTCTCCCTTCACGTACACTCGTAATAAGTTGTTGTTTAATTATTTCTTGTCCAATAATTTGCGAAAATTGCATCGAACTATTTTTGTTGTTATAAGATGATTTCGAAACCTATCTTTGTTAATTTATTTACTGTAAAAAAATAGAATCTTATCAAGAGATAAGAACTAACTTACAAAGATATATAAAATACATCTCTTTTACAATACACAAGGGTTAAACACTCTTAAATATCAGAATGTCATATAAAAAATGTTATATCGTGGCTATCTTCAATTTTATCAAGTAGTTGTGTAGCATATTTTTTTTATCTTTGCACTTTAATATACATATAAAAATTTTGTTATGCATACTACTAAACAAATTACAAACAATATTTATTATGTTGGTGTAAACGACAGAACAAAGCATTTATTCGAAAGTTTATGGGAGATTCCCGCAGGCGTATCATATAATTCATACCTAATTGTAGACGAAAAGGTTGCGTTAGTAGATACGGTGGATGCTTGTTATTCTGATTTATTCCTGTCAAAAATAGAGGGTATTTTGGGCGAAAAACCCATTGACTACCTCATTATTAATCATATGGAGCCAGATCATTCTGCTTCTATTGCAACGATTAAGAGAAAATATCCTTCCATTCAAATTGTAGGGAATGCCAAAACATTTGGCATGTTAGATGGCTTTTTTAATATTAAAGATAATTTGTACGAAATAAAAGAAGCAGATACCTTAACATTGGGAAAAACTGTTTTGCGTTTTTACCTTACACCCATGGTGCATTGGGTAGAAACCATGATGACGTTTGATGAAACGAACAAAGTATTGTTTTCTGGAGATGCTTTTGGATGTTTTGGTGCGTTGGACGGAGGGGTGCTTGATTCGCAAATTAATGTGGATAAATTTTGGCCAGAAATGGAGCGATATTACTCCAATATTGTTGGTAAATATGGTTGTCCAGTGCAACGTGCATTAGCTAAACTAAGTAACTTAGATATTCAAACTATATGTAGTACACATGGTCCTGTTTGGCAAAAATATCTACAAAAAACGATATCTATTTATAATGATTTAAGTTTGTATCAAGGAAAAAAAGGAGTGGTGGTGATGTATGGAAGTATGTATGGAAATACAGAGCAAATGGCTGAAGTTATTGCTGATACTTTAGTTGCCAATGGTATTGAGAATGTGGTAATGCATAATGTCTCAAAATCAACGCCCTCGTATATTATTGCAGATATTTTTAGGTATCAAGGCTTGATTATTGGTAGTCCTACATACTCAAATGAACTATTCCCTTTGGTGGAATCAATGTTGAGTAAAATTAAAAATAGAGATATTAAAAACAGATATTTTGCTTATTTTGGGTCGTTTTCGTGGGCAGGTGTTGCCAATAAGAAGCTCGCTGCATTTGCCGAACAAGTTGGTTTTGAGGTAGTATACGAAGGTGGAGTAGAACAAAAATTTGCATTAAAGCACGATAAATACGTGGAATGCGTAAAATTGGCTGAAAGTATGGCTCAACGATTGAACAATAGTCCATTATAAAATTGTCTCAAAAAGAGTTGATAAAAAAAGACAGAACAAATAATTGCTCTGTCTTTTTTTTTAGGCTAGAGAATGACTGAATTAAAATGGCAAATCGTCATCTGCGATGTTGTCGCTATTGCCAAAAGGGGTTTCCTCTGCTTTGGTGCTTACAGATTTGTCGTTTAAAGGAGCATTTCCACTTTCTGCTTCTGATTTTTTGCTTAACATTTGCATATTTTCGCACAAAATTTCTGTTGCATAATGTTTTACACCATTCTTATCATCCCATGTTCTACTTTGAATTTTTCCTTCAATGTATAATTGAGAGCCTTTTTTTACAAATTTTTCAGCAATTTCAGCTAATCCTCTCCACATAACAATATTATGCCACTCTGTTCTATCAGGCACAACGGTGCCATTATTCATCTTATACCCTTTTTCTGTTGTTGCTAATGGAAATTTAGCTACTGCAACATTGTTCTCTAAATAACGTACTTCAGGGTCTTTGCCCACATTTCCGACCAAAATTACTTTGTTAACTGACATCTTTTTTCTAGATTAAGTAAATTTATTATTGTTAATTAAATCGGTGCAAAGATAAATAAAAAATAGTTTTTTTTGCATCTTTTTTTATCTTTCTTAAAAATATTTTTCTACCTTAGTGCATTCTTAATTTAATATACTGAAAATATGATAATTATTGGAATTGCTGGCGGAACTGGTTCTGGAAAAAGTACTGTAGCAAAGGAAATATTGAGTCAATTGCCTGATGGCGACATTGCTTTTTTACCACAAGATTCTTATTATAAGGATAGTAGTCATTTGCCAATGGATAAACGCATCGAAATAAATTTTGATCATCCAGATTCTATCGAATTTGATTTGTTAATTTCCCATATCAAGGAATTGAAAAAAGGAAATTCTGTTCAGCAACCTATCTATTCATATATTACTTGCTCTCGTGCTGAAGAAACAGTACTTATAAAACCCGCAAAGATTATTGTTGTGGAAGGAATTCTGATTTTTACCGATAAAGAATTACGAAAACTAATGGATTTAAAAGTATTTGTTGACGCAGAAGCCGACGATAGGTTAATTAGGGTTATTAATAGAGATATTGTAGAAAGAGGACGTTCGGTTAATTCTGTAATAGAACGTTATCAAAAAGTATTAAAACCAATGCATTTACAATTTATTGAACCAACTAAACGATATGCAGATTTAATTATTCCAGAGGGAGGACACAATAAAGTAGCTGTCAGTATTTTACAACATTATATAGACAACAAATTAAGATAAATGATATGCAACAAACAACACTTGAAAAGATATTATTTTTGGATATAGAAACTGTTCCCCAAGAGGCAACTATAAAAAAGATGCCTGAGTCCTTAGCTCATTTGTGGATGGATAAACTTGATACCCTAAAACGTAGAATGCCTGATAGGTATGATGATGATAGCTCTATTGATGATTTGTATAGAAAAGAAGCTGGTATATATGCTGAATTTGGAAAAATTGTTTGCATTTCTGTCGGAATCATTTACCTAAAAGATGGCGAAAAACATTGTCGTGTTAAGTCATTTTTTGGGCATGATGAGAAAACGCTCTTAACCGAATTCTCAGGAATGTTATTAAAATTTATGCAATCGGCTGAATATCAATTATGTGGTCATAATATCAAAGAGTTTGATGTGCCATATATTGCTCGACGAATGTTAATTAATGGCTTACCATTGCCTGATGTATTGCAAGTGGCTGGAAAAAAACCGTGGGAGGTTAAGTTTCTTGATACCTTAGAACTATGGCGTTTTGGAGATTATAAGAATTATACCTCATTAAAACTTTTAACAGCAATTTTTAATATTCCCACTCCCAAAGACGATATTGATGGAAGCGAGGTAGCAACTGTGTATTACGAACATGGAGACATAAATAGAATAGCAATCTATTGTCAGAAAGATGTCGTGGCAACAATTCAAGTATATCTAAAACTCATTGGAGAATCTATCATCCAAGATAAACACATACAATTGGTTTAAATGTTTATAAAATAAAGATGAATGAAAAAATGTATCTATTTATTGCTATTTATTTTTCTTTCCATAATTTGCGTATCCTGTATTAGTGGAGAAAACCAGGGAAATCAAGAAAATATTCCAGATTTAGAGGGTATTTTGCAACGTGGAAAGATTCGTGTTATTACGTTATATGGTCCTCTATCGTATTTTAACTATAAGGATAATGTAATGGGGTATGAATATGAGTTTGCACAACAATTAAGTCAAGAATTGGGTGTAGAAATGGAGATGATTGTTGCTAAAAATATTGCCAACATGATAGAACTCTTGGAAAATGGAGAGGGCGATTTAATTGCTTATCGTGTTCCACGAACATTGGAGTATCAACAACGTGTAAGCTTTACGGATAGAGAATATGTAACATCTCAGGTTGTTATACAATTACAATCAGATAGCATACTTACTGATGTACTACAATTAGCTGGAAAAGAAGTATATGTGCCTGAATCATCAATCTATCATGATAGAATTGTCGATTTGAATAATGAAATAGGGGGAGGTATACACATTGTAGCAGTTAATGATTCTGTATCTGTAGATGCCCTTATCGTACAAACAGCACAACAGCTTATTCCAATGACAATTGCCGATGCTGATATTGCTAGATTGAATAAAACATATTTTTCTTCAATTGATTATTCCTTATCTATCAGTTTTCCACAACGTTATGCTTGGGCTGTGAGAAATGATAATCCTGAATTGTTAGCATATATCAACAAGTGGAATGCTAAAAATGCTAAAAATATGAAGTTGTCGAGTATTTACAATAAGTATTTTCAACGTACCAAATATTTTGAGTCTGAAGGATTTGAACAAAAAAAACTACATCAACTTTCTGCCTTTGATGATTATTTTAAGAAATATGCATCCATTGTTTCTTGGGACTGGCGTTTAATTGCTGCTATTGCATACAAGGAGTCAAAATTCGATCCTACCATTGTATCTTGGGCGGGTGCTGCTGGTATTATGCAACTGATGCCATCAACTGCACGTACAATGGGTTTTAGTGAACATGATTTACATAGTCCAGAGCAAAGCATAAAAGCGGGAGTTAAGTATTTACAACATTTACAGGAAATCTTCCAACAAATTCCTGTTAAAGAAGAAAGAATAAAGTTTGTATTAGCTGCATATAATTCTGGACCTGGTCATTTATTTGATGCTCGGGCATTAGCTCTTAAATATGGCAAAGATCCCAATATCTGGCACGATAATGTAGAGATTTATGTAAGGTTAAAGTCCAACCCAGAATACTATACCGATGAAGTATGTAAACATGGCTATCTCAGAGGAGACGAAACAGCTAACTATGTAGAATTTGTTGAAAATAAATTTGAAGAATATAAAACACGTATAGGTAAATGATTGATATATCAAGTTTAATCTTGGTATTGTTTTTGATTCATAAGGTTTTGTTATTTTTGATTATTCCCATAGATTCTATAACACATAAAAGAATATCAATAAAAAAGCATCCTATTTTGTTATAGGATGCTTTTTTATATGAAGGAGATATGATTGTTAGAAAGAAACTTCTTCTGCTTCTTTTAGATTCACATCTGTTACACTGCGTTTAGCTTGCATAATTTTTTCATATTCATCACGCGAAGCTACTACAATTTTTTCGAGTTCTGGTTGTCCTGTTCCAGCAGGGATTAAATGACCACAAATCACGTTTTCTTTTAATCCTTCTAGCTTGTCCACTTTGCCGTTTATAGCAGCATCATTTAATACTTTAGTAGTTTCTTGGAACGAGGCTGCTGACATAAAGCTTGTAGTTTGTAACGAAGCCCTAGTAATACCTTGTAATATAGCACTTGACGTTGCACTCATAGCATCACGCACCTCAACTGTTCTTAAATCTTTACGTTTCAACATACTGTTTTCATCGCGTAATTTACGTGGTGCAATAATTTGCCCTGCCATTAATACCTCAGAATCACCTGGGTTTACTACTACTTTTTTACCCCATATACGGTCGTTTTCTTCCATAAACTCTTGTTTGTCAACAATTTGTCTTTCTAAGAAACGTGTATCACCTGGATCTTCTATTTCCACTTTACGCATCATTTGACGCACGATTACTTCAAAGTGTTTATCGTTAATTTTAACTCCTTGTAGGCGATATACATCCTGAACTTCGTTTACAATATACTCTTGTACAGCCGTAGGTCCTTTAATTGCTAATATGTCAGAAGGAGTAATAGCTCCATCTGATAATGGATTACCAGCTCTTACAAAATCATTTTCTTGAACTAAAATTTGTTTTGACAGAGGAACTAAGTATTTTTTTACTTCTCCAGATTTTGATGTAACTACAATTTCGCGCTGACCTCTCTTAATTTTCCCAAATGTAATTTCACCATCAATTTCCGAGACAATAGCTGGATTAGATGGATTACGTGCTTCAAACAATTCTGTTACACGTGGCAAACCACCTGTGATATCTCCAGATTTGCCTACTGCCCGTGGCATCTTTAGTAAAATCTGTCCAATTTTTATTTTAGAACCTTCTGTAATCGCAATGTGTGCACCAACAGGAAGTGCATATGTTCGTAAAATTTCCCCTTTTTCATCAAGTATATGTGCCGCAGGAACCTTGCTTTTATCTTTCGATTCAATTATGATGCGTTCTTTCAAGCCAGTTTGCTCATCAGATTCGGTTTTGAATGTAATATTTTCAACCATACTTTCGAACGTCATTTTACCAGCAACCTCAGATATAACAACAGCATTAAAAGGATCCCATTCGCAAATTACAGCCCCTTTTTCAACGGTTACTCCTGATTGGAAATACAATTTGGCTCCATATGGGATATTTTGTGTTGTAAGAACAACCTTTGTAGTAGGCTCAATGATTTTGAGTTCTGCCAAACGACTTACTACAATTTGGTGGGTCTTACCTTCTTCAGTAACACTCACTGTACGTAACTCTTCAATTTCCAAAATACCATTGTATCTTGAAATTATTTTAGATTCAGTAGCTACGTTTGAGGCAATACCCCCAACATGGAAAGTTCGAAGTGTAAGCTGTGTTCCTGGTTCTCCAATTGATTGAGCTGCAATTACACCTACTGCTTCTCCTTTTTGAACCATTCTGTTTGTCGATAAATTGCGACCATAACACTTAGCACAAACTCCTTTTTTCGACTCACAGGTTAATACCGAACGAATCTCTACTCGTTCAATAGGCGAATCTTGAATTATCTTAGCTGCATTTTCAGTAATTTCTTCTCCTGCTGATACAATGTGTTTGCCTGTAAGTGGATGTTGTATGTCATGAACAGAAACGCGACCTAATATTCTTTCGTATAAAGATGCAACGACTTCTTCATTGTTTTTTAATTCCACAGCAACTAACCCACGCAAAGTACCACAGTCTTCTTCTTGAATAATTACATCTTGCGATACGTCAACCAAACGTCTAGTTAAATATCCAGCATCTGCTGTTTTTAACGCTGTATCTGCAAGACCCTTACGTGCACCGTGCGTAGAGATAAAGTATTCCAGTACTGATAAGCCTTCTTTAAAGTTTGATAAAATTGGGTTTTCAATAATTTGCCCCCCTTCAGCTCCTGATTTTTGTGGTTTTGCCATCAGACCACGCATACCAGATAACTGTCTAATCTGTTCTTTCGATCCACGAGCACCAGAATCTAACATCATGTATACTGAGTTAAACCCTTGATTGTCTGTCGAAAGCTGTTTCATTAAAATATTTGACAACTTAGAGTTGATATGTGTCCACGTATCAATGATTTGGTTATAGCGTTCATTGTAAGTAATGAAACCCATATTATAGTTAGCCAAAATTTCTTCTACTTCAGCATATCCTTGTTGAACTAATTCTTCTTTTTCTTTTGGAATAATGATGTTATCTAAGTTAAATGACAGACAGCCTTTGAATGCCATTTGGTAACCTAGGCTTTTAATATCATCCAAAAAGTTCGCTGTATCTGCAATACCACACACATTGATAATTTTGCCAATAATATCACGAAGTGATTTTTTTGATAAAATTTCGTTGATATAACCCACTTTTTTAGGAACATATTCATTTAATATCACACGTCCTACAGTAGTTTCTATCATTTTGGTAACGATTACTCCATTTTCCACATCCTGTGTTTTTACAGATATGTTTGCATGTAACGATACTTTACGTTCGTTGTAGGCAATAATAACTTCTTTAGGAGAATAAAACTTAAGCCCTTCACCTAATGCACCACTTCTGCCTTTTGTCATGTAATACAGTCCAAGTACCATGTCTTGAGAAGGTACTGTAATGGGAGCTCCATTTGCAGGGTTCAAAATATTATGAGAAGCAAGCATTAAAATTTGAGCCTCTAGCACAGCTTCATTCCCTAATGGTAAATGTACGGCCATTTGGTCTCCGTCAAAGTCAGCATTAAATGCTGTACATGAAAGAGGGTGAAGTTGAATAGCTTTTCCTTCAATCATTTTAGGCTGAAAAGCTTGAATACCAAGTCGGTGAAGAGTTGGAGCACGGTTTAGTAGCACAGGATGTCCTTTCATCACGTGCTCTAATATATCCCACACTACAGGGTCTTTTCTATCCACAATCTTTTTTGCAGATTTTACCGTCTTAACAATGCCACGTTCAATTAGTTTTCTAATTACAAATGGTTTGTAAAGTTCTGCTGCCATATCTTTGGGCAAACCACATTCGTGCATTTTTAATTCAGGACCAACAACAATTACCGAACGTGCAGAATAGTCAACACGCTTACCTAATAAGTTTTGACGGAAACGCCCTTGTTTTCCCTTTAAGCTATCTGACAAAGATTTTAATGGTCTGTTTGCATCTGCTTTTACAGCAGTAGATTTTCTGGTATTGTCAAATAATGAGTCAACAGCCTCTTGCAACATACGTTTTTCATTACGTAGAATTACATCTGGAGCTTTGATTTCAATTAACTTTTTCAAACGATTGTTACGAATAATAACACGACGATACAAATCATTTAAGTCCGAAGTTGCAAAACGTCCTCCATCAAGAGGCACAAGCGGACGCAATTCTGGTGGAATAACTGGCACTACTTTTACGACCATCCATTCTGGTTTGTTGCGTTGCTTTGACGCACGAAAAGCTTCTACTACTTGTAAGCGTTTCAATGCTTCTGTTTTGCGTTGTTGAGAAGTGTCGTTGCTAGCTTTGTCGCGTAACTCGTAAGAAATTTTGTCTAAATCCAAACGAGATAACATATCATAAATAGCTTCAGCTCCCATTTTTGCTATAAACTTATTAGGGTCTGTATCTTCCAAAAGATAATTTTCTCTTGGTAAGGCATCCATGATATTTAAATATTCATCTTCAGTAAGTAAATCTCCTACTTCCAAATCAGATTGTGTTCCTGCTTGGATAACAACATATCTTTCATAATAAATAATTGAATCTAATTTTTTAGTAGATATACCAAGTAAGTAACCTATCTTATTGGGTAAGGAACGGAAATACCAAATATGTGCTACGGGTACTACTAATTGAATATGACCCATACGTTCTCTACGTACTTTTTTATCAGTAACTTCCACTCCACATCTATCACATACAATCCCTTTGTAACGAATACGTTTGTATTTTCCACAATGACATTCATAATCTTTTACAGGACCAAAAATGCGTTCACAGAACAATCCATCACGTTCCGGTTTATAAGTACGATAGTTAATAGTTTCAGGCTTTAGAACCTCTCCACTAGAGTGTTCTAAAATTTCTTCGGGAGACGCTAACCCTATTGATATTTTGCTAAAACTGCTTTTTGCTTTATTTTCTTTTCTAAATGCCATATATTTTTTATTTAAAAAAGATGTCAAGATATGGGAATGTTCCCATATCTTGAAACCACTTATTTTATTCTAAATTAATGCTAAGTCCCAAACCACGAAGTTCGTGTAGTAATACGTTGAGAGATTCTGGTATGCCAGGTGCGGGCATAGGATCTCCTTTTACAATAGCTTCGTAGGTTTTTGCACGTCCCATTACATCATCTGATTTTACAGTCAATATTTCTTGCAAAATATGAGCAGCACCAAAAGCCTCGAGAGCCCAAACCTCCATTTCACCAAAACGTTGACCTCCAAATTGAGCTTTTCCTCCAAGTGGTTGTTGTGTAATAAGTGAGTATGGTCCAATTGAACGAGCATGCATTTTATCTTCGACCATATGTCCTAATTTAAGCATGTAGATAACACCTACAGTCGCTGGTTGGTCAAATTTTTCACCTGTTCCACCATCGTATAAATATGTCTTACCATAACGAGGAATGTTTGCTTTTGTAGTCCATTCGTCTAAATCTTCCAATGTAGCACCATCAAAAATTGGCGTAGAAAATTTTACATTTAATTCTTTTCCAGCCCATCCCAATACGGTTTCAAAAATTTGACCTAAGTTCATACGCGAAGGCACACCCAAAGGGTTCAGTACTATATCCACAGGGCTTCCATCTTCAAGAAATGGCATATCTTCTTGACGTACAATACGAGACACGATACCTTTATTACCATGTCTTCCTGCCATTTTATCACCAACCTGTACTTTACGTTTTTTCGCTATATATACTTTGGCTAATTGAATAATACCCGCAGGTAGTTCATCCCCAATTGTAATATTATATTTTTCTCTCTTCAATTGGGCATCATACTCTTTGTATTTTTTCAAATAGTTCATGATAAGTGTTTTGATTTGTTCATTTTTTGCACTATCACTTGTCCATTTGCTTATTTGTACAGTAGAGTAGTCTACATCTAACAATTGTTTTTGAGTAAATTTACTACCTTTAGAAATTACTTCAGCTCCCAAAAAGTCTTTTACCCCCTGAGAGGTTTTCCCATTTGTTAATACTAAAAGTTTTTCAACTAATTTTAATTTCAATGCATGTGCTTTTTCTTCAAATTCAGCTTCAATTTTGTCCATAATGGCTTTATCTGCTGATTTGGATTTTTTTGCTTTTTGTGCTTTTGAAAATAATCTTTTCTCAATAACAACACCCCTTAATGATGGATGAGCCTTTAAAGAAGCATCTTTAACATCT